>NZ_JANNDR010000024.1:0-10986 GCF_031378165.1 Chamaesiphon sp. OTE_75_metabat_556 | reverse complement strand
CCCAACTCCCCCACTAACTCCCAATGCCCCCACAACGCATCACCCCCCAAGCAGGACAAGAATCAGTCTGGGACTACCCGCGCCCCCCGCGTCTGGAAAAAGTCGATAAACGCATTCAGATTATTTTCAACGATCGCCCTTCGTCGATACTACTGCTGCTTATCGTGTCCTCGAAACAAGTCATCCACCCATGTATTACTTGCCACCTGCGGATATTCAGCTCCAATATTTGCAGGCGACGACAAGCGGTTCTTTCTGCGAATGGAAAGGAAATGCCCTCTATTACAACGTTATCGTCGATAATCGCCGGATCGAAAATGCGGCTTGGGCGTATCCAACGCCCACCAAAAACTTTGAACCGATCGCCAATTACTTGGCTTTCTACGCTCGATTCATGGATGCGTGCTATGTCGATGATGAGCTGGTAACACCGCAACCAGGAGAATTCTATGGTGGCTGGATTACCAGCAATATTGTCGGCCCATTTAAAGGTACTCCTGGTAGTTGGGGTTGGTGAGTTTGTCGGTGACGGAGAATCGAACCCACCGCGCCCGATGGGTAACACTCAACTATTGCTAGTATTGCTGTTGGCGATCGTGGAGACAATCAACAGCCGAATTAATCCTCCTGTTCCAGTGCTTTCTTGGCAATTGCGAGTTGGGAGCGTTGCTCGTCACTAATTTGAGGATAGGCTAAATCCATCTGCTGGAGACGATTGCAGATGATATCGGCAACAGTGAGGCGGGTAAACCATTTGCGATCGGCCGGAATGATATACCAAGGGGCGACTGCGGTACTAGTATGGTTGAAAATATCTGTATATGCCGCCTGATAATCATCCCAATAGGCACGTTCTTGAATATCTTGGACACTAAACTTCCAATGTTTTTCTGGTTCATTAATCCGACCGAGAAACCGCCGTTTTTGCTCTTGTTTAGAAACATGTAAAAAGAACTTAATGATGACGGTACCATTACTCGTTAAGTAACGCTCGAAATCATTGATTTCTTGAAATCTTTGCGGCCAAATCTGTTTGAGATCGAGATGCGGCAAGCTTTGAGCTGCTAAGAGTTCGGGATGGACGCGTACGATTAGAGCTTCTTCATAATACGATCGATTGAAAATCCCAATTCGACCGCGTTCGGGTACGGATTTGTGGATGCGCCATAAATAATCGTGGTCTAATTCTTCAGTTGATGGACTCGTAAAGCTGAAGACTTGACAACCTTGAGGGTTGATGCCAGACATCACATGCTTAATGGTGCTATCCTTGCCAGCAGCATCCATTGCTTGAAAAATAATTAATACTGAAAATTTATTTTGAGCATAAAGAATATTTTGATACTCTGCTAATTGCAGGATACCCGCTGCTAATTTGACTTGCGCGGACTCTTTACTCTCAAATTTTCCTGTATCTGCTGGGTCGTAATCTTGGAGATCGATCTTTTGGCCTGGTGGGACGATCGTGCGATGACTTAATGGATTGGGAGTAAAATCGGCTGTCATGATGGAGATTTGGGGACGATTTCCACGATCTCACGTCACAGGCTGACAACCAGATCGAATGGAGTGGTTTTGGCGGATTTTTTAGTCAATTTTCAGCAATCTAGCTGAGTTTCGGTCGAGGTTTAACTCGTTCTTAACCTGGGTTTGGGCAATCGAGGTTTACTCGATCGCCCTTGTCCTGATACATTGAGCGAATACTGGCTCATAAAAATTAATAACTCTACTCTTGTGCATTTATGAAAGTCCTGGTGATTGGCGGCGATGGTTATTGTGGGTGGGCAACTGCGCTATACCTGTCCAACCGGGGGTATGATGTCGGAATTTTGGATAGTTTAATTAGACGGCATTGGGATTTAGAGCTAGGAGTAGAGACACTTACACCGATTTCCAGCATCCACCAACGGATTCACAGATGGCAACAATTGTCAGGGAAGCAGATCGATTTATTTATTGGGGATATTAATAACTACGATTTCTTACAAAAATCTTTACAAGCATTCCAGCCCGAAGCGGTAGTTCATTTCGGCGAGCAGCGTTCGGCACCATTTTCGATGATCGACAGAGAACATGCAGTCCTGACACAGGTAAATAATGTCGGCGGTACTCTCAATCTGTTGTACGCGCTGCGGGATGATTTCCCCGACTGTCATCTCGTGAAACTGGGAACGATGGGTGAATACGGGACGCCCAACATCGATATCGAAGAAGGTTACATCACGATCGAGCATAACGGTCGTACTGATACTTTACCCTATCCCAAGCAGCCAGGTAGTTTTTACCACTTGAGCAAGGTGCATGACAGCCACAATATCCAGTTTGCTTGCAAGGTGTGGGGCTTGCGCGCGACGGATCTCAATCAAGGGGTCGTCTATGGCGTGCTGACCGAAGAAACGGGAATGGACGAACTGTTAATCAACCGTCTCGACTATGATGGCATCTACGGTACCGCGCTCAATCGGTTTTGCATTCAAGCCGCGATCGGACATCCCCTGACAGTCTATGGTAAAGGTGGCCAAACTCGGACTTTCCTGGACATCCGCGATACAATTCGGTGCGTGGAACTGGCGATCTCCACTCCCGCCAAAGCCGGAGAGTTTCGCGTCTTCAACCAGTTTACCGAGATGTTTAGTATCAACGATCTCGCGCTCAAGGTGAAGCAGGCAGGCATTTCGCTCGGCTTGGATGTGGAAATTGAGACGATCGATAATCCCCGCGTCGAAGCCGAAGCACATTATTTCAATGCCAAAAATACCAACCTGCTCAATCTGGGACTAAAACCGCATTTTCTCTCCGATTCGCTCCTCGATTCGCTGCTGAATTTTGCCATTAAGTACCAACAGCGTGTCGATCGATCGCAGATCTTGCCTAAAGTTAGTTGGAAACGGAGTTAGGGATTAGGGTAAGATAATAACAAGTTAAGATGCTGTGTTAGGAAAAAAATATTATATGAAACGGCTTGCTCGTCTACTCTTTGTCTTTAGTCTCTGCTTGACTTGCTTGGTTGGTTTCGCTCAACCATCAATGGCAGCTAGTTGGAATGGCTCGATGTTGTTGGCTGACACTGCCACTACTGGAGAAGCGATCCGCAATAGTGCCGATAGTAAATTGGGCACAGAGTTTGGTAAAAAAATCGATCTCAACAACACCAACGTTCGGGCATTCCGCAAATATCCCGGTCTCTATCCTGCACTAGCACGCAAAGTGGTAGACAACGCTCCATACAAAACTGTAGAGGATGTATTGAGTATTCCAGGTCTGAGCGAAAAGCAAAAAGAAATGCTCACCGCCAACATTGACAAATTTACCTTAACCTCTACCGATGATACTTTCAACGAAGGTGGCGATCGTTATAACAATGGTTATTACTAATCTCGATCGGTAATTCATAAATTACCCCTGATACTTCAATCCCACCTACCTTCAGGTGGGATTTTTTTGTGTCATTCATCACAGATAATAGGGGGTAGAGGGTAGGCTTTAGGCTTTGGGGAATAGTGGACAGTGATTAGTGGATAGTGGATAGTGGATAGTGATTAGAGAGTTTGGCCGCAAGCATCATTTTCCGCTAGCTCACCCAGTCCCCAAGCCCTCCCATCCTCCAGTCTCTCAGTCGCCTCGTCCCCTCGTCTCCCACCCCTATACTCCTATGTCCCTACCTACTAGCTTTGATGTCATTGTCGTCGGAGCTGGAGCGGCTGGATTGTATTCTGCGCTGTGCTTGCCAGCTTCCTTGCGAGTGGCGATCGTCAGTAAGGCTAGTTTACCCCTGTCGGCGAGCGATTGGGCGCAGGGAGGCATCGCGGCGGTCGTAGATCCCCAAGACTCGGTAGACTTGCATATTGCCGATACCGTGCGGGCGGGGGCGGGATTATGCGATCGATCTGCGGTAGGATTTCTAGTCACCCAGGCGGCGGAGTGTATCGATTCGCTGGTGAATTTTGGGGTGGGATTTGACAGAGTCGATGAAAAATTAGCCTTGACGCTCGAAGCGGCGCATTCCCGTCCGCGCGTGTTACATGCCGCCGATACGACAGGGCGCGCTCTAGTGAGTACTTTAGCCGATCGAGTCTTAGCGCAACCAAATATTACCGTATTTACCCAAGCTTTCGCGCTGGATTTGTGGCTCGAAGCTGGAACCTGTCGGGGGATTAGTCTCCTGTATCAAGATCAAATTACCTGGGTGAGAGCTACCGCCGTCGTGTTGGCAACTGGTGGCGGCGGACAGGTGTATGCTCAAACAACCAATCCCGAAGTCAGCACTGGCGATGGCGTGGCGATGGCACATCGCGCGGGCGGAGTCTTGCGCGATCTGGAATTTTTCCAGTTTCATCCGACTGCCCTCACCAAAGCTGGTGCGCCCCGCTTTCTGATTAGTGAAGCAGTCCGGGGCGAAGGTGCTCATTTAGTCGATGACACTGGCTATCGGTTTACCTTTGACTACCATCCCGCTGGAGAACTTGCGCCTAGAGATGTCGTCAGTCAGGCAATTTTTAGTCATTTGCTCAAACATAGTCCCGATCCGACCAAGGGATGTGTCTGGCTCGATCTCAGCCCGATTCCCGAAGCAAAAATTCGGCATCGATTCCCCAATATCATTCAAGTTTGCCAGCATTGGGGGATCGATATTTTGCATGATTTAATTCCGGTGGCTCCAGCAGCACATTACTGGATGGGCGGCATTCAGACAGATTTGATGACCCGTACGAGTATTCCTGGTGTCTATGCGGTGGGCGAAACTACCAGTACGGGCGTACATGGAGCCAATCGATTGGCAAGTAATTCGCTACTAGAATGTGTGGTCTTTGGTGCCCAGTTGCATGAAATAGCGATCTCATCAGTACCAGAGTTATCGATCGATCCGATCGCAACTGCCCCCTTGAACGTCGATCTTCAGCTCCAACAAATAGCTAAAACTACCCAAATTTGGTCGCAGCAAGTCAGTTCGATTCGTCAAGAATTACCACGATTGATGTGGCAAGCTGCCGGAATTTGTCGCGATCGCACTAGTTTAGAAACAGCAATCGATCGAGTCAAACTTTTACAAACAGAATTCAATCTGTTAGCGATCGGTCAATTAATTTCCCAACTCACTCCCCCCATAACTATTAATTTACCAGCCGGAATATCACAACAAGATCTCTATATTTGGGGCGAGACTCGGAACTTATTAGATATCGGACTGACGATTTTAACTGGCGCACTGATGCGCACAGAGAGTCGGGGTGGACACTATCGTACCGACTTTCCCACACTCGATCCTAGCTGGCAAGTGCATACGATCGTCCAGGGAGATAGATGGTCTAAATCTGATTCGATCGATTGAGGAGGATTCAATTCTAACCTATAGACGATCGACAAGTTACTTTATTCCAGCCATAGAACCTAGGATAAATGAACTCAATCGTACTCATAATGAGATTACTTCCGGTAGGCTTCGCCAACGATAAAATTGAATCTATTTGGCGAAATAGAGATGAGGAAGCACCAGCACAAAGTATATGGATACAAGTTTAGAGATTGGCTAAAACCTACTAAAATTTAGAAAAACATTTTGTTCGATTAGCCTCTCCTTGCATCAAGAAGATAACAGTCGATCGCCAATTTCAGGATACAGTAAGAACAAGCTATCGACACTGGCTAATCTCGCTTCGGACACCAATGAAGTAGCGATAATCAATCTGTCAAAGGGATCTTTATGAACAGGAGATAAACTAACAGCTCTACAAGCCACTTCAGGAGTCAACGGTAGCAAACAAATACCTGAAGGTTCCAAAGCCTCTCGAAACCATTCATTAGCAGCACAGGGCAGCTCTAGACGACCTTTTTCCTGTGCCAACACAATCTCATAACAAGAAATTGGTGATATCCCAACTCGTTCGGCTGATTCAATTTGCTCGCGCTATGAGGCTGGAAAACGATCCCAATCATTGGTAATCAACCAAAACCAAATATGGGTATCTAGCACAATTATTTCAGACATTCCCAATCTTGTTCATCAACAATCGGACTGACAATATCCCCCAATGTTTTTCCCTTACCAGCTATTAGGGTTGAGGTGGTGCGGCGTTTTCTTGAAGGATTGGAAGCGTTGTTTCCGATCGCGCTTGCTTCAGGTTGGTTTGTGGCTGAGTAGCTGCTACTGAGAGAACGAATAAAATCTAAAAGGCTTAGTTGCATTGGTTCGGGGATTTTTTCCAGTTCCCGAACGATCGATTCGATCGCGGAGCTTCCGCTTTGCGGGGTTGTGTTCATAATATGATATGGGAAGATTGAAGGATAATTCAAGTCTACCAAAAAAATTCCAGCTCTAGAGCGCAGTATTCAAGAAATTAGACACAGAAGGGGAACGATCGTGAATAATCGATAAATGATGTCAGATCCAGTAGTAGATAATATCGATTAAAATATCGATAGTAATAGGAAGTCATGATGAAAGCTTACGAACTACCCGCAAGAATCGACTCAGCAGGGGATATAGAGATCCTAAATTTGAATTCAGTAGAAATTCCGATCGGATCGAAAATTAAGGTAATCGTGTTAGTGGAGGAAGATAATGAAGATGATGAATCCCCTGCACAGAGTTTTCGGGAAGGATGGGCAGATGTTGTAGTTGGAAATACAATACCTGCCTCTCAGCTATGGGAGTAAGTTGATGGATGAGCCACAAATTTCTATTCAGGTTGATGCAACTGCTAAGTTCCAGAAAAAGATGAAGAGTCTGGAAAGGAAATATCGAAATATCATTGAAAGTACTCAACACAAAATTCCTGCTCTAAAATGTAGTAACCACGAAATTATTCAAGAGTTTAACTTATCATGAAAAAACAAGATATGATGCCAGATCTATCGGTCGATCGCCGACTGCTCGATAATTTACGGCAAGCTCGATTAAGTTTTGAAGAAGTCGATCTGCAAATGGAAGAAATAATAGCTAAACTTGACGAACTAATTCGACAGCAAAAGTTGCAACATATTAAGCAGAAGCAAAAAACTAGTTAATCGATTCCGCAAAGCGGAGGCTACGCCAACGAGTCCCAAACATGTTTGCTACAGATTAGTCTCGATCGAGAACCCCTGAAGCACCCAAAACCTGCTAAATTAAAATCGGCAGATCACCTCTAGATTCATCAGTGGCTAAATTACCAGATCCCGTCCTCACAAATATCTTCACACTACAACGCCGAATCATTGAATCAATTGAGGCAACTACCGCTTTAGCATTTAGATTATTCACGCAATGGGGGGAAACCACTGAAACCTTAACAGAACTTGAAGAACTCCAAAATATACAGGAGCGGCTGAGATCTCAGTACTCTCGATTGAACACCTTATTGTTAAAAGTTTCAGAGTCTCAACCAACTGCCTCAGAAGATATGTTAAATTTATTGTATCGGACGATTGAGGTAGCCGAATTATCTTTAGATGCTAGTATTGCTAGTTTGCAAGAAATTCAACGGAATTGGAACTAATCATGAGTAACGAACTTAGAATTCCCGATGCTGAAACTAGAGCAAAAAATCTGGCTAGTTTGAGATCTGCTATTCATCAATTAGATATTGTCAATCTGATGCTAGACGAAGTGATTGCCTTAGCCGATCGAGATTTGCTCCAACAACGTCGAGCCAGATTATTGTCTAAGTCTAACTACATGTCTACAGAACAGATTGAGAGCTAATTAATAAAGCCTCCGATCGACAAAGTTTTGATTATCGATCAAGTCCCAAACATGTTTGCTACAGATATTCGATCGACCCCATCGAAAAAACAGCTCATTAACGATCTGAAATCGACTCGATCGAGTTCATAATGCGATCGAGAAGATTGAATGATAGTCAATTTTGACATTTACTGAAAAATCATGTGAGAGTAGGTTCTATCGCTTTCCAATTTGGAGATTAGTAGGTTTAGGGCTAGAAATTACTATGAGAAGTGACTGATAGTCTTTGTATCCTAGCAAGGGAGCTAGCATAATCGCAATTACTCTTGCCCTCTCCATCCTACCGCTTTCCAACGCTTCAGCTAATTTTTCGGATAGAGCTAGTTTGATTTCATGCTCGGTGCGATATTTTTGCATTTCTGCATTCAGGCGATTTACTTCTCCTGCTCCATTATCATTAGAGCCAATTGGAATTGTAATACCAACAACAGCCTCTAAATTTGTGCCAGATCCACTATTAGTCGGAGAAACCCTAGTAACAGCAAAGATGCAGCCACCATTACAAGTAGGCGGACTAAGAGTAGAAGAGGAACTCCAGCTAGTAACTTGAGTTGCAAGTGTTGATGACGATGCTGTTGATACTGTCGATAATGTTGAAGCTGTTGAGGTAGAACTGCTAGGTATGATTATGCCTCCAGTAGTTGTTTGAGAAGTAACGCCAGCAGTGGTAGTAGAGCTATCACCCGTAGTCACTTGTGGGTTGCTAGTATTGCTAGCAGTGGAATTAGAGTTATCAGTCGTATTATCAGCAGCGAAAGTGGGATAAGCTGTCACAAACAGGAATAAGATTCCAACTATTGCTCCTGTGCCTGCTTTTTTATTTTGTGATTGCATGATGAGATTAATACGGATGAATAGAAGCGATCGATTTCTTAGATAAGATCGATCGCTTCTCAATTGCTAATTTTTCGAGAAGGATAGATATTGAATGTATTCAGAAATTAGCACTGTTTTATAATCATTTATAGTTATTCCAATTAAGAACGAGACAGATCGAACTACTCAAAAATAGTTCTGGCAATAGTTTAGCTATCTAAATTTGTCTCAAACTTATTTGGAATGACTATAGTATGCTCCTACCACTGTAGTGAAGGATTGCGATTGACACTATACCCTAAAGACTCTAGCTTTTTATAAATTCCTTCGGTTACGACAGGATACAAAGGATATACATTCATAATTCCATTAGTTCCTAGACTTTTATCAAAATATGCTTCATCTAAGTAAAGTGCATGGCCAATTTCATGTGTTGCCAGTTTGGTTAGCTGATAAGATTCAGATCCATTTAGAAAGCTTCTTCTGATCGTTATCGTAGTGTGATACGGAGAAGATAAGAGAAAACGTTGACGGGGTTGTGGACTATTGGGGAAGTCAGTTTCTGCCCAATGATTTCCAGGCTGCCTCATCTCTCCAGCTACAACATTGATGTTTAAAACTCCACTTGAAACTGAATCCCGTGTAATAATATTTTCCCAGTTCTGAGCAGCTTTCAGAATTGAGTTTTGTTGTGCAGTGGTAAAGCTTCCATTTTGAAAGTAAAGATTAATCTTAATATCAGGATTAGATACTGGTTGAGATGTTGGTGCATTACAAGAGTTAACTGTATTACTTGACCAAAGAGCTTGGTTTTGGGCATTATACATGACAATATTTCCGTCATCTTGAACCGTGAGTTTTGTTGCACCGCGACGCTCAGTATTAGAAGCCCAAACAGGACCATTACTGGTATTATAAATAACTAAATTACCATCGTTTTGAAAAATAGTCTGTTTGACATTCTTCCCATAAGTTCCTGTATGCCACAAAGCTTGACCATTCGATTTCCGATACAGGACTAAATTTCCATCAGTTTGAGCATTTAAGCTAAAGCACTGATTGTTAGATGTAATGCTCGACCCTGGTTGCATTATCATATTATTGATAAGCGGATTAGTTGGACGAGCAGGTGTGGGCGTACTATTACCACAAGAAGTAACTGTGTTCGTGTGCCAAAGAGCTTGGTTCTGGGAATTATACATGACGACATTTCCGTCATCTTGGACGTAGATTTGTGCTGCGCCTCTCCGTTCAGTATTAGAAGCCCAAACAGGACTGTTGCTGGTATCATAAATAACTAAATTGCCGTCAGTTTGGAAAATAGTTTGTTTAACATTCTTCCCATAAGTTCCTGTATGCCATAAGGCTTGACCATTCGATCTCCGATAAAGAACTAAATTTCCATCAGTTTGAGCATTTAGACTAAAGCACTGATTGTTAGACGTAATGCTCGACCCTGGTTGCATGATAGTGTTTGTGGGAAATGCTTCTGCTTTTTGTGCTGTCGTCAAAATGGCACTGATACTTGACAGTGCAAAAATAGTCACTGCAAATTTACCAAGCTTTGATTTGCTTAAATTAGACATTTTTATTTAGGGGAGGCTCTAGCTCTAGTTAGAAATACAGGGATAGATCGGATGAATCGTTACCCGACTACAAGCATATTCAGGCTGAAGTCGATCGTCCATAGGAAAAAATAGGCAGTTATAAACCTGTGATCTGAAAACACGACATAAAATATCTGACTAGATCCGGAAAAAAAGTAATGGGTTTAGTTACAGAAAAGTAGGATAAAATAGGAGCAATGTATTCTATCGCCTCACTATGGATATTACCGAAGCTCTGAAAATAGCTGACAACTTGGTCTTTGCCTCGCGGAATAAGCACCTAAGCGACTTAGAGAGAGCAATTATTGAAGGCGTATGCGAGGGTAAAAAATATTCACAGATAGCCAATGACAACTACTGCGAACAATCGCATGTTAATGATGTGGCAGCGGATTTGTGGAAGGCGATCTCTAATGCGGTAGGCGAACAAGTAAAGAAGACGAACTTTCGTTCTACTATCGAACGCTATCGCTCTGAAAATAGTGCATCTGTTGGACAAGTATCATTCAATGTCTGTTCACAGATCACACTAAACAATCATCAATATCATGAAGATCGACAAATTGATCGAACCAACACCCCACAGTATTTAAAAACTATTCCAGATCTCATACCTATTTATGGGCGCACCCAAGAGCTAGACTCACTCAAGAACTGGATACTCACAGAACAATGTCGATCGATCGTCGTTTACGGTACTTCAGGTATTGGTAAAACTACTCTAGCTAGACAATTATTAGAAGATCTTAAAGGTGAGTTTGATGAGATAGTTTGGCAAAGTTTAGGTTGTCAGCGTTCTCTGGTTGAATTTATCGATCGAAATCTGATCGCATCACTCAA
>NZ_JANNDR010000014.1:0-9167 GCF_031378165.1 Chamaesiphon sp. OTE_75_metabat_556 | reverse complement strand
CAGAATTTACCTTGCTTATTCGCCGCCCAAGCCGCCCGCGCTGCTGGCAATGCTTCGGGGTGAATTTGGGTGAGCGGGAAATATTTATAAACTAAGGTGACTTTATCTTTGTGCTTAGCCATAAATTGCTTGATGCTTTTATCGGCAGTAGCACAATATGGACACTGAAAATCCGAAAATGCGACCATCACAATTTGCCGATTGCTAGCCCCACTCACTGGGGAATCACCAATCATTGCTTTCGTGTTTTTGCGAACTTTAGCGATCGCCTCAGCTTGAACTTTTTTTTCTTTGGCCTGTTGTTCTGCTGCATATTTCTGTAAAATTTCGACCAAAACATCTGGATTCCGCCGAATTACTTCCAGAATTTGTTTTTCGAGTTGGGGCGTGACCTTAACTGATTGTGCGAGTTTTGTTGGTGATGTAGTAACTCGCTCTGTTTCTAGAAAATTGAAAGGCGTATTTTCGGGGTTGGAAGTTGGTGTGGTGGTGAGATTGGAGCCTTGCGGTGCTGCCTGAACGGGCAATGTGCCAAACACTAGAGCTGATAGTAATAATGATAAGATCGGCAGTCTGCACAAATTGAGTAAATAATTCATTGCGGTCAGATCGGGGGTAAGTTGATGCAATCGAAAGTCGGCAGTCTATTGAGGCTTAGTAGCTGTTGGCGGAACTTTTTTGAGGTTCTTTTTAAGATGCTTGAATTTCATCGAACCTTTATATCCTGCCAAAGTTGCGATCTCTTTTAAATCTTTCGTACCATTGAAATATTTGCCGTCAATTACCCAAGTTGGAAAATATTTAATCTTCATATCCTTGCATAACTGTCGCTGCGAGTTTTCACCATTCGCATCGCATTCAATGTAAGTTAATTGCGCCGCAGCTTTAGCCCCAAACAAAGCTTTTTGCTCCTGGCAATGTTCGCACCAATAAGCCCCATAGAACTTGATACCTTTGGCGGTGAGATATTTTGCTAATGCGATCTCTGCTTTGCCAGCAACAGTCGTCACCTCAATTTTGCCAGTTCCTGTTGACTGAATGTCAGGAGTAGGTTTTACAGCACCATTAGGAGCTGCGGAGGGAATAGCTTTGGGAGTATTATCGATCGCGGGTTGGGGCGTCGTTTTGGGGGTGCTATTCGGAGCCGTTTGCGGAGTAGTAATAGTTCCATCAACTGGAGGTGACGGATTAGCCCGGACACTCATCAGCGAACTACTGGCGATCGACATCGCAGTTGCTAACTGAAGTAACTGGATTTTTTTAAGCATTCGGTAAAATTGAGAGATGGGCAATTTTAAAATATATCAATTATTTGGGTCGATCGCACCAGTTGAGGTATCGATCGACACTACAGCGACGATCAATCCAGCAGTTGAAATGCTCCATTGATCGACGTCTATTCAGTTCGCGCCAATTTATCGTACTTGAATACTTTGTTCCCTGGATAACCAGTCAACTCACTCAGTTTTGCGAGTTTTTTGATTCCAGGCTCCAATTTGCCGTTGATGCTCCAAGTCGGAAAGCTTTTGATCCCATTTTTAGTGCAAGTTGCTGTTTGGGAATTCTTTTTGGCATCAGGCGCGCATTCGATATTGGTAATCTGCTCCCATGCCTGCTGGCCGAATAACTGCTTTTGTTCGTAGCAATGCGGACACCAATAGGCACTGTACATTTTCACGCCTTTCTGGGTGAGATACTTAGCCAGCTCAACCTCTGCTGGGCCAGATGTAGACTTAATTTCCCAACCGATCCCTGGTTCTGGTGCTGTCGTCGGTGCCAATGAATTGATATCCCCACCGATCGCCGTATTGTAAAATAGGAGTGAGACTACCACAGAAGCCAGCGCGGCGGCCATCCCCGTAAATATTAATTGACCGATATCTTCCCAGTCTCGACCAATAATGGTCAGTCCGAAGATCGCAAATGTAAAAATCGCTGAGGCAATACAGAATGGACAAGCCGCCTGGATGACAAAGGCGAGTAAATACATCAAATAACAGCTAAATACGGCCATGGCTGCACCCACCACAAACATTCCCAACCAAGTAAGGTTACTGATTTGATTGTGAGCTGATTTGTTCGTCTTGGGATCGATGAGTGTCGGCGCAAATGCCATCACCGCAACAGCCATGTAACTCAATAATCCCAACCCAGTCAGTGGGAAATTACCGATATTCGCAAACGGACTAGACAGTACGATCTGACAGCCTTCTGTGCCACACACACCATTTTGACTGACTTTGACCCAGGTCAGATAAGCGGTCACAAAAATGCCTAAAATTGCGATCGCGCCAATTAGCAATCGCGAATATTGATAGATCCAGGGGATTTGACGACGTTTCATAGTTTTCATAAGGGGATAG
Organism: Chamaesiphon sp. OTE_75_metabat_556; assembly: GCF_031378165.1. Taxonomy (NCBI): domain Bacteria; kingdom Bacillati; phylum Cyanobacteriota; class Cyanophyceae; order Gomontiellales; family Chamaesiphonaceae; genus Chamaesiphon; species Chamaesiphon sp. OTE_75_metabat_556. The sequence continues at coordinate 6,804 of NZ_JANNDR010000014.1, read as the reverse complement.
GGGACAGGGGATAGGGATTAGGGGGATTTATAGAGATACCTTTGGTATAGCTCATCGCTAAGATTGAGATTATGACTAAATAATTCTTGTTTGAAGAATAGTTGCAACCCGATCAAAACAAGCACTAGATCCATCTGTTGGATCCCTAATCCCTATCCCCTATTTATGAATTTTCATCGAATCAATCGCACGCTGTACCGATCGATTGGCGAGATCCTGACGAATTGTTTCGACAAATTGACTGACGCGAATTGGGTCGATTGAGTTCTCAATCTTGCCTTGACGTTTGAGCGAACTCGACACAATTGCCCCGTCGGCAAATTGCATCAAACTATTAATATTTTCTACACTCGCACCACTACCGATCAACATTGGCGTGCTACCAGCCGCTGCCCTCGCCAGCCGGAGATCTTCGAGGCTAGGAGGACTGCCTGTAACCGCACCAGATAAGATAATAGCGTCGGCTAGTCCACGATCGATCGTTTCGCATACAGCATTAGTCAGATCGCTCGAACTCAGTGGTTGGGCGTGTTTGACGAGGACATCGGCGAGGATCTTGACGTCAGATCCCAATTCCCGCCGATATCGCAGCAGTTCGTGAGCGCAGCCTTCGATTAAGCCTTGATCGGTGGCCATCACGCCAGACAGGACATTGACTCGAATAAAACTCGCACCCGTACAACTGGCGATCGCCATCGCACTGAGACTATCATTGCGGAGTACATTGATCCCGATCGGGAGTGACACTAATTCCATCAACCGCGTGACGATCGTCGTCATCGCACTGACTACTGCCGGATCGACGCGACTTTTGGGAAAAGGCGCATCAAAAAAGTTTTCGACCACGATCCCATCGACACCACCAGAAACGAGCGCGACGGCTTCCTGTTCCGCGCGATCGACAATGGCGCTGAGGCTACCACCCCAACGCGCAGAAGTCGGTAGGGGTAACAGGTGGACGACACCAATAATTGGCTGGGTGGTGTTAAAAATTTGCTTTAAATTCACGTTTTGCGTTAAAACTAGGCGGATGACGATTGCCGCACCAATTCAAATTTTGGCATGACCAAACCGCAAGACTCGATCTTCACCTCTATTATCCACAAATTAGGCTTGCATGACTTACTTAAACCGATCGACCAGTCACTAATTGGTAGCGATTGGCCATTATTTGCTACTTTACATTCCGCAACATCATGCTATGATTAGGGCTGAATGACTGAAACTAGGCACGTTAGCAGCCGTCAGCCGAATTTACACTTGGCATCGGCATCGATCTAATATCGATATTTTTAGTCAAAAACACTCGGTCGTCAGTGTCTGTGGGGAAAAAGTTGCAGAATCGGTTAAGTAGCCATTCGCTGCTCCAGCAGGTACGCCAACAAACTCAACCCGGACGGATTCGATCCATTCTTGCTGTTTGAGCTGGTAACTGAGTACCAAATGGCACACTAACTGTTGGAGACAAATCAACCAAGACTACATGGGCAACAAGCCAACAATTGCAATATCTCACTTAGGTTGCGAAAAAAATCGGATTGATAGCGAGCACATGCTCGGTCTACTGGTCGAGGCAGGTTATGAAGTAGATGCCGATGAAGCCGCTGCCGACTATGTCATCGTCAATACTTGTAGCTTCATCGATGCAGCCAGAGCCGAATCGATCCAAACGCTAGTAGAACTAGCCGAAGCTAATAAAAAAATTGTCATCACTGGCTGTATGGCACAGCACTTTCAGTCACAGTTACTCGCCGAAATCCCTGAAGCTGTGGCTGTCGTCGGTAGCGGTGATTATCACAAAATCGTCGATGTGCTCGCTCGCTCTCAAGCTGGCGAACGGGTCGTCGAGGTGACTCCAGAGCCGACTTATATTGCGGATGAGCATACACCGCGCTATCGGACGACGACTGAGGGTGTCGCCTACCTGCGTGTGGCTGAAGGTTGCGACTATGGTTGTGCGTTTTGTATTATTCCCCATCTGCGGGGCAAACAGCGATCGCGACCGATCGAATCGATCGTTGCCGAAGCCCAAAGATTGGCCGATGAAGGTGTCCAGGAACTGATCTTAATCTCCCAAATCACCACCAATTATGGGATCGATATTTATGGAGAACCTAAGTTAGCAGAATTACTGCGGGCATTGGGTGAAGTAGATATTCCCTGGATTCGGATGCACTACGCTTACCCCACGGGATTGACGCCCAAAGTGGTTGCCGCGATGCAGGAAACAGCAAATGTGCTGCCCTACCTAGATTTACCATTACAGCATTCCCATCCCGAAATCCTCCGTGCCATGAATCGCCCGTGGCAAGGACAGGTCAACGATCGCATCATCGAGCAACTCAAAATCGCTCTCCCTGATGCCGTCATGCGGACGACACTGATCGTGGGTTTCCCCGGGGAAACTGACGCACATTACCAACACCTGCAAGCTTTCTTGCAACGGCATGAATTCGACCATGTCGGCGTGTTTACCTTCTCCGCAGAGGATGGAACTACCGCTGCGACCTTGCCTCACCAACTGCCCCAAGCAGTCATGGACGAGCGTCGCGACGGGATCATGGCGATGCAACAACCAATTTCACTCCGCCGTAACCAAGGTGAAATCGGTAAAACCGTGGATGTCCTGATCGAACAGGAACATCCTGGCTCTGGGTTGTTGGTAGGCAGATCTGCTAGATTTGCCCCAGAAGTGGACGGAGTAGTGTATGTTAGTGGGAGTGCCCGACTTGGGTCGATCGTTTCGACTAAGATCCGCACCGCCGACCATTACGATCTTCACGGCGAGATCGTCTACTAAATAAACAGTCAATAACGATCGGTTATCCGGCAATGCCAAGCTTTCAGCTTGAGACTAAACTGAATGACAGAACGCTACTACACCACTGTTGAATTCAAAATTTAAATTCACTTTAAATTTTGGATTGGAGCAAAGACGCTAGAACGCAGTATAAAGACCGATATATTCGACAACAATCTATCACAGAATCTCCGCCTCGCAACTGATGCGAACGTTCTGTAACTATTTAGTATTTTTTATAAGTGTAGAATTACAGCTAATTCTCACACATCCCTAGACTGAATGGTTTCAATATTGGGTACGATGTTTTTTCCGGTTTAGATACTGACCGATTCCTAAATATTAGCTCCTAAATTTTCGACTGCAATCATACCGATCCCTTAACTATAAATTATGACCGTTTCCTTCTCTAGCCTTGGACTTTCCGATCGTATCGTTACACAACTGGAAGGTCTAGGGATTACTGAACCAACCAATATTCAAGAGCAAGCTATTCCCTTTTTGCTATCGGGGAAAGATGTCGTCGGCCAATCCCAAACCGGAACTGGTAAAACGGCAGCATTTGCACTACCAATGATCGAACGCTTAGATTGGCAGCGTCCTGTCGTCCAAGCCCTCGTCCTGACGCCAACTCGCGAGTTGGCGATGCAGGTCTCCGCAGCCATGAAAACCTTTTTGGGCGGCAATGAGCGCCGTTCGCCGATTCTGACTGTTTATGGCGGTCAAGCGATCGACCTCCAGATTCGTCGCCTTGAAAGCGGTGTCGCTGCTGTTGTCGGTACCCCCGGACGCGTCATCGACCTGATCGATCGCGGTCATCTCCGCTTGGGTCAAGTGGAATGGTTGGTACTCGATGAAGCTGATGAAATGCTCAGTATGGGCTTTATCGACGACATCGAACTGATTTTAAGCAAATTGCCTAAAGAACGCCAAACCGCCTTCTTCTCGGCGACGATGGCACCGCCGATTCGTTCGTTGGTCAACCGCTTCCTTAACTCGCCAGTGACAGTCACTGTCGATCAAGTTAAAGCGGCACCATCCAAAATTCAGCAACAAGTTTACTTCATCCCCCGTGGTTGGACTAAAGCTCAAGCCCTCCAACCGATTCTCGAACTCGAACAGCCAGAATCGGCCATCATCTTTGTGCGGACGCGGAAAGCTGCTGCCGAACTCACCAGCCAACTCCAATCTGCCGGACATAGTGCAGATGAGTATCATGGCGATCTGACTCAAACTCAGCGCGAACGGCTGTTGACTCGCTTCCGCAGCGACAAAGTCCGCTGGATCGTCGCGACTGACATTGCCGCGCGCGGTTTGGATGTCGATCATCTCAGCCACGTCATCAACTACGATCTCCCCGATAGTGTAGAAAATTATATCCACCGGATCGGTCGGACGGGTCGTGCGGGCAAAGAAGGCGTCGCTATCTCCCTGATTCACTCCCTCGATCGCCGCAAACTCCAAGCGATCGAACGTCGGGTCAAGCAGTCCCTAACCGTCTGCCAAATCCCCACCCGTGCTCAAGTCGAAGCCGTTCACGTCCAGAAGATTCAAGGTAAAGTCCAAGAAGCACTCTCTGGCGAACGGGTCGCATCTTTCTTGCCGATCATCGCCAAGATGAGCGAAGAATACGACGTTCATACCGTCGCCGCAGCCGCACTGCAATTGGTATACGACCAAACTCGCCCCGCATGGCTCGATATGGAAGAACCCCAAATGCAAGAGCGCGATCGCTCCTCAAATAGCTACAAACCTCGCGGTGGTAGCGACCGTCGCAGTGGCGGCGGTGGCGGTGGCGGTGCTGGTGGTAAGCCAGTTCTGCGGAATGGCGGTGGTGGCGGTGGTGGCGGTCGGTACGATCGTCGCGATAGCACCCCCCGCAACGAAAGCAGCCGTTACGAACGCGAAGGTCGCGACAATCGCGGTCATCGCAGCGAAGAACGCGTATAATCGCTCTCGGCTATTACCAGCAAGTAATCGACTCCTAGATCGAGATGTTTAGTCATCTGTCATCAAAGGTGGGCATAGCCCACCTTTTTGATGTGAATCCACTTGGTGAAGTCGGAATTGCCGATCAATTTTGCTGCCAATTCCCAAGATTAGCAACAAAATCGATCGCCCATACCTAGACGTGATAATTTAAATAGGGGTGTGACAAAGTTTATGAAAAAACATTAAGATATAGTGTCGAGGATGCAGGCCGCACATTGGCGGATTCATACTAAAGCATCGACCAAAAAGCAGTTGTTAACTGCGGACGATCGCAATTCACAACTTCTCGCTCAAAAGCGATTGGGCACAGCTAACACTGAGGCTCCTCATGACTGTATCTCGTCATCCGCGACGTCCGAGTCCGCTGCTGAACCGATCGACTGCCACGATTTCAACGATAAGTTCACACTTCCGCAACAGTTGTTGTCCGCCCAAAAAAATTGAGGCGATCCCCCCCCTGGGGAAATCCTGCAAGCAAGCTAATTTAATTCCAGTCTGGAGGAATTTTTATATGTCTATTCGTTTATATGTGGGCAACTTACCAAAATCTGATGTAGAGCGGGAAGAACTCCAAACCGTTTTTGCTGATGCTGGCGAGCTAGTTTCTGTGAAAGTAATCAAAGATCGCAAAACTGGCAAATGCCGGGGCTTTGGCTTTGTCACGGTCGAGACTGAAGAACAAGCAGACCAGATCGTCGAAAAGTACAACGGTGTCATGTTCCAAGAGTTGCCGATCAAAATTGAAAAAGCTCTGCCCAAAGCCAAAGGGCAAGAGGATGAAGATGGTGATCATGAAGGATCGACAGAGCCTAGAGAACCCAGCAACGTCCCCAAACCCAATCTTAGTAATAAGGGGAGTAACAGTGCGACTAGCACTCCTCGCCGCAGTAGTGGTGGTGCTAAAAAAGGTGGTCGAAAAGAAGGTGCTAAGAACAATGCCAGTACCACTAGTTACAGTACTAGCACCAGCACTGAAAGTTTTCAACCAGATCCTCGGTGGGCGGGCAAACTGGCCGAACTCAAAGATAAATTAGCTCAATCGGGCAATCTCTAAGTTCGAGTCGATTGCCTAAATAGAGACGACAGACTGCAATTGCTTGCAGATAGATAAAATTGTTGCTAGAGAGATTTATCTCTCTAGCAATTTTTTTGGCAATCTTGTCTCTAGTTGCGGGTAGGCTCGTCGTCAAGTATCGAATCTACTAGTCGCCCAGCCGAGAACTGATCATCATCCACACTTGCAGGCAAAGAGGCTCGATTCTCTTCCAGAGACGCTACGCGAACGGTTGCGGACATCTGGCGGCGAGGATCGGATTCGCTAGCGCGCCAGGTTTGCCATGCCGCTTTAACACCCACCCAGACATTACGAGTACCCGTTTGGATATTCCCAGCTTGTTTCTTGACCTCCACCAAGCTTAGATCGACTTGTTGAGCGACAGCGGCGGCACTTTGAACACCTTGAGACATTTCCTCGCTCAGATCGCTCAATTCCAAGCTGGCTAGTCTAATTGCTTCTAGTGTGGGGGGTAATTCTCGATCGAGCCTATCGAACAACTTCTCAGCACTACGAGCGGCTCTAGACAAGTCTTGAATTGCCGGAAAAGCAGCAACTACCAGTGCTGTCAAGCTAACAGCAACGAGTAGAATTGAGCAGCCGAGTAGTAGTAGTGGATCGATAACAGTTGATAGTTGATAGTTGACAGTTGACAGTTGAGGATTATTCATCTACCTGACTAGATGATTTGGAATTAGTGGGGGAATTTAATTCGCGGACAGATTGACTAGCCGCAATGCCCGCAGAAACTGCGATTGCCAGCCTGTCGAGTGTATCATGCCACCTGTCACCCGCAGCAGCCGAAAGTCTGTCGGCTTGAAGTTGGACGCTACTAGAAATATCTTCGGCCATTTGAGGTACTGCCGCTACGGTTTTATGCAAAATCTTGCGCGTATCTCGTCCTTTGCGGGGAGCCACTAATAGCCCTGCAATAGCACCAATTGCTGCACCGATGACA
>NZ_JANNDR010000530.1:0-3758 GCF_031378165.1 Chamaesiphon sp. OTE_75_metabat_556 | reverse complement strand
ATGGGACGCCCAATAGTAATGTGATCGTCACTTCCGATCATGGTTTCTCATCCTTCCATACGGCAGTCAGCATCAATAATCTGCTCAAAAATGCTGGTTTTGATAGCAATAAAGTGCGGGCAGTCGTCAGCGGCCCTGCTGTGAATATCTATATCAACCTCAAAGGGCGGGAAGCGGCTGTTGCGGGCGTGCCGCAAGTGGAAGTCTCCGAATATTTGACCCTGCAAAAACAGGTCATCGCCACGCTCAAAGGTTATGTCGATACCAATCCTAACTATACCGATGGGGCGGCGAGTGTCGGGATTTTTGATAAGGTTTACAATCGCGATGTGCCAGCTACGGCCACTTCGGTTAATGAGGTGATTGATGCACGGGGGACGTTTATCGGTCAAGATACTGGGGATGTCTTCGCATTACTCAAGACTGGCTACAACTTTGATGGGACGCAATCGACACCAGTGATTCGCAAAGGCGATCCGGCGACGGCTAGTACTGCGGTCTTGTCAGTCCCCAACTTCTATGGCGCGCATGGTTACGACCCCACGCTCACCGACATGAAAGCTATTTTCTACGCGGCGGGGCCAGATATCGTCAAGCAACCCCTCGGCAGCGTCCAGAATATCGACATCGCCCCGACGATCGAAAAAATCTTGGATGTGACGCCTGCTGCAACGGTGGATGGTAAAGCGATCCCGATTACCGACCCGTTTCCCAGTGGTGTTGCTAGTGGTGATACTACTCAAACTTCGACAGTATTGTGGACGCGCAGCCAAACGCTGGGGACGATGAAGTTTGAATATTCGACCACGGCGGATTTTAGTTCGATCGCGGGCACCAAAACAGCTACAGTCAGCAGTGCGCTGCAACCAGTCAAAGTTGAGGTGACGGGATTGGCGGCGAATACTGACTACTTCTATCGCGCGATCGATGCTACAGGTGCTTCGGCGACGGGTAAATTTAGTACGGCGGCAGCCGTGGGTCAACAAACTGGCTTGAAATTTGGTGTCACTGGTGACTGGCGCGGCGAACTGGCTCCCTATCCAGCAGTTAGTAATGCTGACACTGCCAATCTTAAATTCTTTGTGGAACTCGGCGATACTATCTACGGTGATGTCGCTTCCCCGGCTGTCAAAAATGCCGATGGCACCGAGAAATCACAATCGACCACCCTTACCGATTATCGTGCCAAACAAGCAGAAGTCTATACCAATCGCTACGGCCAAAATACTTTTGCCGATCTGCGGGCTTCAACGTCGATCCTCGCCACGATCGACGATCATGAAGTAACTAACGACTTTGTTGGCGGACAAGATTTGGCCAAATCCACTGCGGCCCAGCAATCGCTCTACGGAGCCAAGACGGGGCTAATTAATGATTCGCCCCTGTTTGACAACGGCGTCCAAGCTTTCCAAGAATATAATCCCGTTCGCGATCTTACCTACAATACTCCCAGCGATGCGGTGACTGATGGCGAGCGCAAACTCTACCGTTACAATACTTTCGGTAAAGATGCTGCCACCTTTGTCCTCGATGCGCGTTCTTTCCGCGATACCGGACTCACTCCAGTTACCAACACCGCCGATGCCACGCAAGTCAGCACCTTCCTGAGCAAGTCTTTTGACTCCAGTCGGACAATGCTGGGCAAACAGCAGGTGCAGGATCTCAAAACCGATCTGCTCAACGCCCAAAATAACGGCACGACTTGGAAATTTATCATGTTGCCAGAACCGATCGAAAATATCGGCATTCTGGCAGCTAGCGATCGCTATGAAGGTTATGCTGCCGAACGAACTGAGATTCTCAAATACATCAATGACAACCAAATTAGCAACGTGGTCTTCGTTGCTGCTGATTTCCACGGTACTTTAGTCAACAATCTCACCTATCAAACCGCCCCCGGTCAGGCGCAAATCGCCACTAGTGCCTTTGAAATCATCACGGGTGCTGTGGCTTACGATAAACCTTTCGGCCCCACCGTAGCCGATTTAGCGACTCAGGCTGGCTTGCTAACAACAGCTCAAAAGGCTCAATACGATGCGCTACCGGATGCTGGTAAGGATGCCTTTATCAAAAATATCGTCAACAGCGGTTTGACATCGCTAGGCTACGATCCGGTCGGTCTCGATAATAATCTGTCCCAAGCCAATGGCTTAATCAATGCTAAGTTGCTCCAAGGTGATTACGTTGCAACTAATACTTACGGCTGGACGGAGTTCGATATCGATAAAGATACCCAAAAGCTCACTGTTACTACTTATGGCATCGAGGCATACAGCCGTGCCGAACTCGAAGCCAATCCGACGGCGATTACCAGCCGTCAACCCAAGATTGTCAGTCAGTTCGAGGTGACTCCCACTGGTTTTGCCGCCCAGCCTGTTGCGGGTACCTCTGGTGACGATACCACGATCGTCCCGACTTTCAAACAGGATGTCTTTACCGATGGTGGCAACGACATCGTTGATGGTTCGGTATCTAAGGGAAGCGATAACCGGATCTATGGTGGTGACGGCAACGACGAACTCTATGCTGGCAAAAACGATCGGTTATTTGGCGAAGCTGGCAATGACATTCTCGATGCCAGCCAAGGCCAAGGCGACAATCGCCTCTACGGTGGTGCTGGTAACGATACCTTATTCGCTGGGAGCAATGACTTTCTCTCTGGTGGCGATGGTAACGATCTTCTCTACGCTGGTAAAGGCGGTAGCACTCTCTATGGTGACAGTGGCATGGATAAATTTTATCTAGCTTACAATGGTGTCCCTACTAGTACCAATACGGTTGCTAACTTTGAAGTCGGTATCGACAAGCTACTGATTTTGGGTGTCTCTGGCGTGAGTGACTTTAGCAAAGTGACTCTGACTCAAAAGGGTACGGATACCTTAGTTGCCGCTGGCGGTAAAGATCTGGCCGTATTAACTGGCATTCAGTCGAGTACGCTCAATGCTAATGGTTTCGCGTTCGTCTAGGAATTGCTAGATATCGATTAATCGATTAACAGACCCAATTTCTTCGATAAATTGGGGCTGTTTCGTGACGATCGCAAAGATTAAACAATCTTGATGTTTCATTTAAAATCGTTCTTAACCATCTCTTATTGATTCGATCGCAATTTCTTATTCTAAGCGGTGTATTGTGAGCGTGAATCTTGTCAAAAAAACCCCCGATTTTCCGTAAGTTTTTTAAACGTTGCTTAATTCTCACCAGGACTAAATATCAAAAATATACCTATTGCGGTCAAATTGCTATCATCCTCAACCGAGTGCTTCTTGATCGAGAAGCTGCAATGAGACGATACATTTATGTATTGTTGAAACTGTTACTAACAATTGACTAGGATTTTTCTATTGCACTAAATCTCAGTATTTTTAGATAAGTTCTGTTGGCGATCAGTAGTAGTTTATGAATTTATTCGTAGTGTAAATTAATAGTAATTATCAGGCTTGCTGCTAGAGGGAATCCAGTGTACTACTATATTCTCCAAACTTCAATCTCTATGGCAACTTTAAGCACGGGTAGTATTGCATTTACAGCCTTCAATGCCGATGAAGACGGTTGGTCGCTTGTCTCCCTGATCGATATTGACCCAAATCAAAACGTATTTTTCAGTGATGGGACAGCTACGAATGCTACCAGTATTGGTACTACTGAGTCCTCATTTCGGTGGAACACGGGATCTAGCACAATTTCCGCTGGTAGTATAGTTCGCTTCAGCTCGATCGATACCAACGCTCGGTCGGTATCGATCGGGACATTTGCAC
>NZ_JANNDR010000518.1:0-11753 GCF_031378165.1 Chamaesiphon sp. OTE_75_metabat_556 | reverse complement strand
TTGGAGCCTAGTTGAGTACCGTCAAATGGGTGCTAATAATGACAAAATCATTGAAGCCTATCCTCAATTGACGGCAGCAGATTTAGATAATGCGTGGGCTTATGCTGAAGCTTTTCCTACTGAAATTGCCCAAGCAATTGCGGTGAATCAGGAAGCATAGATGATTAAGTTATATGCTGACGAGAATTTTGAACTTCCAGTGGTGAAACGGCTCAGAGAAAAAGGCTACGATGTATTAACGACGAGAGAAGCGGGAAAGGATAATCAAAGAATTCCTGATGAAGACGTATTGGATTTCGCCACCAATCAGAATCGAGCGGTGATAACACTAAATTATAATCACTTTAAAAATCTCCACAAACAGGTGAAAATCCATAGTGGAATTGTAATTTGCAGTAGAAATAATGATTGGGATATTTTTGCCGATTGTATCGACATGGCACTAAGAGATGAAGAATCGATCGAGGGTAAATTAATTCGGGTAAATCGTCCTGTCAAATGACCTTTTCGACTATTAACAAAAGCTGTCAATCTGTTAGCTGCGATCGAGGATTGATCCACCTAACAAGCGATCGATTTACTCAGTAGCGAAATCCAATATTCACAAATAAAGACGTTGAAATAGTTTATCTTCAAATAAAAATATTTTAGGATGATTAATGAGCAACAAGCAAATAAGCTACTAAGCCAATGTGAGATATGGCTTGAAGCTAACTTAACAAGACTTCGTGATAGCTTGAGAAGTAATCATGAAAATACGAGACCAATGTTATGGGAATTAATTGTTTTGTACTCGATAGCTTCTTTCACCGTCTACGTGTTAGTAACTCTAAATTGATTTCGGCAGTGGTATTTGTTAGTATTGTTTCTTCTGTATTTGACTATTCTTTTCAAAAAAGAGCGAATAAGCCCCTCATAATTGAGAACCCATATCCAAGTGTTTCTTTGACGTTGGAGCAAAGATATATGCTAGAGCAAATAGATTTCAATCAGGTTGGATATGGATCTAACTTAGAACATTGGGATAAAACAAACGGAGATGTAGAGAGTATAAAATTAAATAAGTACACCCAAATATTAAAACAGAGTTTTGGAATAGCAACAGAAAATTTTAACTATGATCCTAAATATCCATTTAGTGTGGAAATTCCATGCGATCCTTTTACGTGCTTATTAACAGGATTGATAAATAATACAAAGTTTTGGGGAGATAATGATTCATGTGAAATTAAAATTTTTATAGATAATGCGATAGTTCTTACCCATCCAATAACTAACATTGAGCTAATAAATACAGATTCTAGATACAGGGAAGGGTCGCTAATTAAAATAGATTTTGGGGCAGCTTGTTTTACAAGAATTAGAAACACAAGTCTTGTCAAAAATTCTCAATATTACTTAAATAACAATTTAGATGGAACTATCAGTGTAGCAATAGATGCTGATTTCATTCTTAGTATTTTGACGAGCACAAAAAATGTCGAAGAATTATGGATAAGTGAAGGACAGAAAGAACTTTATAAGTCATTAAAGGAAATGGTTGATAATCGTCAGAAAATTATAGGATTATCACTCGTTCAAGATTCTTTAAATTCCGACACAAAAACGCATGTAGTTTTTTTGTTCGGAGCAGTCACAAACACATTAATTCGTGAAGACAAGAGTGTATTAAATGAGGAGAAGAAACTAAAAAAACTACGAAGAAGCAATTCCAAAGAAAAGTAAGTTAAAGATAATTGTTAAGATTTTCGCCGAACATAAAATATCTCATTCGTTGGTGTAGCCTATCGTTTCGAGAATCGATCGATCATCTTCACTGCTGTTAAAGAAGTCCGCTTTCGATCGACAGCAAGCATGTTAGGGTTTCAGCTTGGTTTATAATATTTAATCATTGATCGATTCTTGATATTCAATAATAGCTGCGATCGCGCGAACAATTTCTTGTAAATCCGATCCAGGTAAAGTACCTATTTTCCTAACAAATCTCCGAGTATCTAGACTTCTGGCTTGAAGTGCATCCGCAGCCGATGGCTTCGTCAGTCCATTTTCATTGGTAGGATCGAGGCGAATGTGCCAAAGATCGGATATGAAAGAGTCTTTCCAGTCAGTAATCGGCACCACTAATTTAAGCGGAAGTTTGCCGATATAGTCAGAACTAATCACAATTGCTGGACGAGTTTTCTGAATTTCTGCGCCGACAGTTGGATCTAGATTAACCAGCCAAATTTCACCACGTTTAGGGAGCATAAGTTTCGGCGATGTCGAGATTAATCCATTCTTCCCACTCTGCTTTGTTCTCTTCGTAGTAGGGTAAAGCTGCTTCGGCTTGCTGTGCTAATATTTGGCGGCGTTGTTCGATCGATAGTTTGAGAAAAGATCGTCTATCTATGGAATGTGTATTAGATTCCGGGGCATCGGGGATAATCAAAATTACTTCGATCGTTTGTCCGATTGGCAGATTCGGCAGATCAATCTCTAGGCGATTGCCTGCTTGAATGGTGGTGGTGATATAGCGGGTTTGTTTCATGGAAATCGTTGGCTTAGCCGCGCCGAGAGGTAATCGATATTCACTAGACTCTATCTTACTGCGATTACGTTGGAGAAGGGATGCTGGCTCGATCGATTATCATCAGATTGAGCAGTAGTGTAAGAACTGGAGATAATGAGTTATGTAGCTGGTGATTCGATCGAACTGACGAGTAGATAATTTAACTTTGCCAATCGATCGAGTATTTGAAAATATTAGATTTGATTCAGAACTGGAAGTTTAAACTGAGATGGGGATCGAACGATTGATTGATTAATCTCCGATCGATTTGATAAAAAGTAAATTGAAGACCCCGCGTATTTAGTTGTGAGAACTTGTTAGCATGAGATTGAGAGTGTACGCTCTTCCCTCGCATAGATTAATTAAATTCACACTTAAAAATCATGCTTAAACGTCGTTCATTTCTTGCTTATTTTAGTATTGGTTGGCTGACGAGCTGTTTCCCGATGATACTAGCCATCTGCGCTCCGCGCCAAGCAATCGCCCAGGATGATGTTTCCAGTAACAGCGATAAAGATCGCGCTAAACCAATCGCCCAGAAAAAGCCTGAAGGTTTTACCGTCGTGGGATCTGTTGGCGATTTAGATAAAAATGGCTACCTCCAAACCAAAGAAGTCGCAGTGCTCAGAAGTCCTGGTAATTCCGATAAATTAATTGCAGTCAATCCCAAATGTACCCATCAAGGTTGCGATGTAAAATGGGCGGCTGCGGACAAGAAATATGCCTGTCCCTGTCACGGTGCTAGCTTTGATGCCAATGGCGAAGTCTTAAATGGCCCCGCCACCAAGCCTTTAAGTGCTTATTCTGCTAAAATTGTGGGTACTCAAGTCCTAGTGGCAATTTCAGCTCCCCCAGCTACCACTAGTCCGAAGCCTTCCAGTCGTGGGAAGAATTAGGCTTTAGGCTTTAGGCTTTAGGCTTTAGGCTTTAGGCTTTAGGCTTTAGGCTTTAGGCTTTAGGCTTTAGGATGTTGAATGTAAGCGTCCTCTAGTCTCCCAACTCCCTGTCTTGACTGAAACACATGCTCCTCCACTCTCCGCGTGATTTCAGTCGCAACTGTCTTGATTCGCTAAACCGTCGGGGAACCCGACGAGCGCGAATCGCTCCCAACTCCCAACTTCCAACTCCTAAATCCTAACTCATGAGCGAAACTGCGATCCGTCCGGCAGTAATTACCGGAATTATTCCCGATTCGATCGCAGCAGAAATTGGTTTTAGTCCTGGCGATCGATTGGTAAAAATCAATGGCCAAAAGCCACGCGATTTGATCGATTATCAGTTTCTCTGTGCTGATGAAACCTTAGATCTAGAAGTACTAGATGTCAAGGGAAAATCTCATCAGATCGAGATTGAGAAGGATTATGACGAGGATTTGGGACTGGAATTTGAGACGGCTTTATTCGACGGTCTGATCCAGTGTAATAATAAGTGTCCCTTCTGTTTCATCGACCAACAACCGCCTGGTAAACGCGAATCTTTGTATTTCAAAGATGATGATTATCGCCTGAGTTTCTTGTATGGTAGCTATCTGACATTAACCAATCTCACTACCAAAGAATGGGATCGGATCGCCCAGATGCGGCTCTCACCACTATATGTATCCGTCCACGCTACCGAGCCAGAGATTCGATCTCAACTGCTCAAAAATCAGCGGGCGGGCGAAATCATGAATCAACTTGCCTGGTTTCAGTCCCACCGTCTCGAAATTCACGCCCAAGTCGTACTGTGTCCGGGGATTAATGACGGCGCACATCTCGATCGCACTATCCGCGATTTGGCTAGTTTTCATCATGGCGATACTCCCGCAGTTGCTTCTGTCGCCGTCGTTCCGGTCGGGTTAACCAGATTTCGTCCCAACCTCACCGAACTTGCGCCCGTTACCCCCGAAATTGCCAGGGTGATTATCGCCCAAGTCGAGAGCTTGCAACAAGAATTTCGGAACCAATTCGACTCCACCTTCGTCTGGTTAGCTGATGAATGGTACCTAATTGCTGGTGTCGAACTGCCCCCTAGCGATTACTACGAAGACTATCCCCAGCTCGGTAATGGCGTGGGGTCGATTCGGCGCTTCCTTGATGAATTTGCCCAAGAAATTGCCGCCTGGGAAATGACCGCCATCGATCCGCCGCGCACTTGCACCTGGGTCGTCGGCAATGCCGTTGAGAATGCCTTCAAACCTATCGTCGATCAATTAAATCAACTACCAGGTCTCCAGGTCAACTTAGTTGCCATTGCCAGTCAATATTGGGGGCAACAGATGACAGTGACGGGGCTAGTCACCGGTCAAGATTTGCTAGCCGAGCTACCAGGGCGCGACTTGGGCGATTGCATCCTGATTCCTAGCGTGATGCTCAAACACGATGAAGCTAAGTTTCTAGACGATGTGACGATCGCGGAATTGGCTGAAAAATTCCAAGTCCCCCTGATTCCAGTTAGTGGAATTCCAGATTTTCTGGAAAAATTAGGGGAAAATAGAGCTGGGAGCTAATTACTGCTACTAGCGACTGGGATCTAGATTCATTTAGTTGAGTCGCCTCTGTCGCCAGTATTGTAGTATGAGAGCACCCAGATTTTAAAGCAGTTTTATAAACTCATTGAAGATGTTGACTCTGATTAAATTCATTCCAATGTTAAACAACAGAATCGTTAACCTAGTTGCACCGTTGCCAAAGAGCGGTCTGAAATCTGAACCGCAACTATCCCCAAGTCAGAGGCAGGCAGCCGCTAGATTGCAAACAATTTGCACGCTCGCGCTAGTAAGCTGCTGTGGCTTGAGCATAGAAACTGCTAGAGCGAAAACTTTGGATTTTGCGGGGATCGATCGTAGCCTCCAACTACACAGGAACAACCAATTTACTAGCGATAATCGATCGCCACTGATCGCCCAAAACACCCCGACCCCATCGCCGCCCACTGCCCCACCATCATCTCCCGATCTCAAGCTACCCAACGATCTCAACCTGCCCAAAACAGGTAATGAAGTGAAGATTACTGGTCGCCAATCTATCACCTTGCAACAAGCGATCGAGATCGCCTTTCGCAACAATCGGCAAGTTCAAGTCGCGCGACTGACGGTCGATCGCGATCGGCAGAGTATCAATCTCGCTCAAGCCGGTCAAGCCGTGCGAGTAGGCTTGCAGAGCGATCTCACCAATGCTGGCTCGGCTCTGATTTTTGGCAATCAATCACCGCTGACAAGTAGCGGTAGTACTACCAGCGTCAATGGTGCCGCCACCGCCAGATACACCATTCTGGATGCCGGTCGCAACCAAAGCAGCGTTAGGGCAGCCGAAGAACAAGTCCGATTCGACCAGCTCGATCTGGTGCGAGTCGAACAACAAGTCCGCAGTTTGGTGATCACCGCATACTACGACCTCCAAGCTGCCGACTCATCGATTATTATCAGCCAAGCTTCTGTCAGAGATGCTACTCGCAGTTTGAGCGATGCCCAGCTCCAAGAGCGAGCTGGAGTCGGGACGAGATTTGACATTCTGACTGCCCAAGTTCAACTCGCTACGGCCAATCAAAATCTAACCAACGCTCAATCTCAACAACAAACCGCCCGCAAAAATCTCGCTCAAATCCTCGTCGTCGATAACAATACTGAATTTACGGCCGCCGATGCCGTCCGCGAGCTAGGCACCTGGAAATATTCGCTCGAAGATAGTATTATCCTTGCTTTCAAAAATCGTCCCGAAGCCGAGCAACAACTTACCCTCCGCCGCGTCAGCCAACAACAACAAAATATTTCCGCTGCAGCTAATGCGGCGCAAGTGGATCTGATTGGCAGTTATGGTCTAGGCAAAAGCCTCTCGACTGGCACTTCCGTTCAAGATAACTATAGCGTTGGCGTCCAACTAACTTGGAATTTCCTAGATGGTGGTGCTGCTGCTGCCAATACCAATATCCAAAAAGTCAACGAAACAATTTACGAAAATCAGTTTACGACCAACCGCAATCAAATTCGGTTTCAGGTCGAACAAGCCTACTTTAGCCTCGGTTCTAGCCAAAAAAATATCGCCACTTCTACACAAGCACTCACCCAAGCAGAAGAAAGCCTCAAACTCGCCCGGCTGCGCTTTCAAGCAGGGGTCGGTACCCAAACGGATGTCATCAACGCCCAAACCGCTCTGGCTACCGCTCGTGGCAATCGCGTCACGGCCATTCTCAATTACAACCGCGCTCTCGCTAATCTGCGGACGGCGACGGTTGTTAATGAGTAGGGGATAGTGGATAGGAAGTTGGGAATAGGGAATAGGTGATAGGGAACGTTTATAAACGCTCTATCCCCTGACCCTCTACCCTCTACCCCATAATCCCTAATCCCTACCCTTACCCCCTTGGCAAAACCGTCAAAGATCTTAATAATCCTTAATAGGACGTAAATTATTTTGAGGGTATGGAGATGAGTGCGATTAAATTTATCAAAGAGAACAAGGAGATTATCGTCGCACAGGGGGCAAATCTGCGCGAGAAGGCGGTTCAAAACCAGATTGATATTTATACCTTCAAAGGTAAGCTGATGAACTGTGGCGGTTATGGTCAATGTGGCATGTGTGGTGTTGAAATCGTTGAAGGGATAGAAAATCTCTCTCCCCGCACTGATTTTGAGAATCGTAAATTAGCCAAAAAACCTGATAACTACCGCCTTGCTTGTCAAACAGTGGTTAATGGTCCAGTGAGCGTCAATACCAAACCCTAATAGCAATCCTCAGTAGCTAGTGAGGATCGAAATCCTTGCTGGTAGCTGAATCTTGGCAAATTGAGCAGCAAAAGAGTCTAGCGGCGATTACCTCCGGTAGGCTACGCCAACGAGTCAGTTAAATCTTTACCAAACGGCCTACACTCCCGCTGGAAATGATATTCTAGTCAGGGTAGTGATAAAAAATACTTTATAGGAATTACTCTAAATGCAAACTAACGATTTAGGTTTCGTCGCCAGCCTGTTATTCGTGCTCGTACCGACAATCTTCTTGTTGATTCTCTATATTCAAACCAACTCCAATAATACTGGTGCTGATTCATAAGTTGTTGAATCGTAGTCATCGAGCCAAAAAGACGGCTAGAGAGTTAATCTTTAGCCGTCTTTTGCATAGATTCATCGGTGAGAGGGAAAGGGCGGAAAACGGTCTTTCGTCTTTCCCCCTAAAGCCTAAAGCCTAAAGCCTAAACCTTAGCTAATTCTGGACGTTTGCTATTCCGAACGCCTTTAATAGCTTCAGCATAGTCAGGAGCATTGAATACTGCCGAACCAGCGACGATCGCATTCGCACCAGCTTCGATGACTTGCCAGCTATTATTTGGTTTGAGGCCACCATCGACTTCGATCCAGGGATCTAAACCGCGCTCGTCACACATTTGGCGTAGCTTAGCGACTTTAGTAACTGCACTAGGAATAAAGCTTTGACCGCCAAATCCGGGGTTAACGCTCATAATCAATACCAAATCGCACAAGTCGAGGACGTATTCGATTAGTTCTAGAGGCGTGCCGGGATTGAGGACAACACCAGCTTGTTTGCCGAGTTCTTTGATTTGTCCCAAGGTGCGGTGCAGGTGAGCGGAAGCATTGTACTCAGCATGGACGGAAATAATATCCGCACCAGCTTTGGCAAAATCAGCTACATATTTTTCTGGTTCCACGATCATCAAGTGGACATCGATAATTTTTTTGGTATGGGGGCGGACGGCTTCAACAATCAGGGGACCGATAGTAATATTTGGTACGAACCGTCCATCCATTACATCAACGTGAATCCAGTCAGCGCCAGCAGCATCCACAGCCCGAATTTCTTCACCCAAGCGGCTAAAGTCCGCAGAAAGGATGGACGGTGAAATCACAAGGGATTTTTGGCTCATAGTTACTATAGTTCTCCTGAAGTCTAAATTTCGGTAAAAATTCTAACAATTTCTCCAATTTTAACAGGGGTTAGCGATCGATCGTCTAAGTTGCTAGTTATGACCGATCGGCTCAGCACTCAGATCGATTCCGAAATAGCTAAAGATCTGGCTGTAGAAGTAGTGTATTCATCTGACAACCTGGAGCCAAACCTATGAAACTAGCGATCGTCTTACCTGCTCTATCGCTGTTTGCAGTTACAGTCCTATGTTCGAGTCGATCGATCGCGGCGGCGATGCCCCAGGAACTGCCAACGGAGCATCACACCAGCCGCACCCAACTAGTCGCTCGATCTGTCGATATTACGACTCAGTACGGACAAGCCTTATTTGTCAAGGATAACTGGGAAGTCAAAATATCCAGGGATGGTAATCGGTTTATCTATTCAGGTGGCGAGAATGGCAAGCGGGGCATTAGTCTGGCCAATGGTCGGTTAATTAGATCTCAGGGTAAGCATTTTTATAAATGGAATAATGCTGGCACGATCTATCTAGTAACTTGGCAACCCGCAGATCCCGATTTTGCCCGCGTGCAGGTGTTCGATGCTGGTGGGAGTGAAATATTCAATAAGTTGATGTGGACGCCACCGGAAAATTAGTCCGGCCATAATTGGTTTTTTGTGAATGCGATCGACTAAAAATGAGGTTAATTCTGATGAATTAACCTCGTCTCTTTAGCGTCCGCAAAATTGTGAAGATCGATCAAGCATTTAAAGGCTAGTTTATCGGTATAAATCTCATTGGTAGTAACGTATATTTCAGCACATTGATCGAAATCAATGCGACGATCGAACCTTGGATATTATAGCAACCGCCAAGGCGATTAGGACAGCGATTGAAATCGCCGCTCGGAATGCATAGTCCGCGAAGGCGGACTAATATGTCCTAACTGATGTGGCGATTGCTATATCATCAGATCGATCGACTCAATTTAATATTTATAACAACAATAATTATGCCTGGTTCTAGAAATGATTGGTTTCCTACTTCCGTTTGGAATTTTGAGATCGACAACTATCAACAATTAAATGCCTTGCTACTCCAAGAAATCGCAGCCGAATACCAACGCGATCGCGTTGGCGAAAAGTGGTCGAATGTGTTGGGTTGGCACAGTGTCAATAACTTACACGATCGGCAGAGCTTCGGTGAATTCACCCAGATTATTAACGAGAATGTCTCGGAAGTCACCAAATTCTTGCGTTGGGATTTGCAGCAGTTTTCGATTAATATTACTACTTGCTGGGC
Organism: Chamaesiphon sp. OTE_75_metabat_556; assembly: GCF_031378165.1. Classification (NCBI taxonomy): domain Bacteria; kingdom Bacillati; phylum Cyanobacteriota; class Cyanophyceae; order Gomontiellales; family Chamaesiphonaceae; genus Chamaesiphon; species Chamaesiphon sp. OTE_75_metabat_556. Next base: position 2,065 of record NZ_JANNDR010000518.1, on the reverse strand, counting down.
GATAGTTAATGGTAAATTCGCCTTGAATTCGATGCACAATCATCCAAATTCAATTTTAAGTGGCGTCTATTATCTCCAAGCTCCAGCACAGAGTGGCAGCATCTTTTTTACCGATCCGCGTCCGGGGTCTCAGATGTTGATCCCTCCGGTTGAGGAGTTTAATCTCTGGACTTTCCCAAAGATTAGCTATAAACCTCATGCTGGGATGATGTTATTATTCCCCAGTTGGCTGTTACATGGTGTCGAAATGAATATGAGCGATGAAGTGCGGATTAGTCTCAGTTTTAATATTGGGATGGCTCCTAAAATCCGGGCATAGAACGCAGATCGATCGAGACAGATTAGGACGTCAACATCTTTAGCATAATCATGAAAAAATGAGGCTAATTGATCGATTAGCCTCATTGTGCTAGATTCTCGTTCGATGAGCAAACCTGCTAACCGAAACAGATGTGGCAGTTTTAGGCAAACCCGAAACTACTAGAGTTGAGAGTACTAGATTGTAGTCCAGTCAATAAGGCTAAATCTTTACCACCAGCGGCGACAAGCGTATCGGCACCTTTTTGAGTCAGCGTCACTTTCGTGAAGTCACTCACCCCAGAGATCCCCAAAATTAGTAGCTTATCGATGCCGACTTCAAAGTTAGTAACCGTATTGGTACTAGTGGGAGCAACATTGTAAGCCAGGTAGAACTTATCGGTACCACTGTCACCATAGAGGGTGCTGCCACCTTTACCAGCGTAGATAATGTCATTACCATCGCCACCAGAGAGGAAATCATTGCTCCCAGCGAATAAGGTATCGTTACCCGCGCCACCATAGAGACGATTGCCGCCTTGGCCTTGGCTGGCATCGAGAATGTCATTGCCAGCTTCGCCAAATAAGCGGTCGTTTTTACCAGCATAGAGTTCATCGTTGCTGTCGCCACCGTAGATCCGGTTGCTGCCGCCACCGATCGAAGCATCAACTAAATCGTTACCGCCATCGGTAAAGACGATATCATTAACACCATCAAAACCTTTGGTAATGCCAGCTTCGATCGTATCATTGCCACTGGTGCCAGAGCTGGTAGAAGAGGTTTGAACTAGCTTCGCACCAGGAGCGATGAGGAAGGATAACTGACCACCTTCTACTAAGTTTTCACCAGCAGTTTTGGTGCCATTACCATCGCCATCGATATTGGTAGCAGTGATAATCGAACCATCCCGCAGACTGTGTGCCTGAACGTCAAACACAAACAATTCACCAGGTTTGTTACCAAACAAAGTCGAAACATCTAGAATCCCCGAAGTTTCCCAGTTGCCGATGTCCGTTGGGCTGGGATCGGTTTGGGTTGCAGGTACGGCCGATCGATCGACCTGGGCGATCCGAGTGAGGGTTTTAGAGGGATCGGTAGTGGCAGGATCGATCGTAAAGATGGAACTTTCTTTCTTGGAAGTCGCCCCAAACAGTGTCGCAGAAATTGCTCGATCTTCTTGGATGTAGATTTTGCCATCATCAGCCCAGTCGAGGTTGTCAGGGCTACGCAGACCAGCATCTTTTTTGTCGGTATCATTCCCATCGTAGAGAATGTCGAGTTTCCCGGTGATGTCCCCTTTAGCGATGTTATTGAAGTCGATATCGACTTTATAAGTAGTACCCCAGACATTGGGGGTATTTTCGACGCCAGTGACTGCCAATACTGCTTGGGTGCCATCTTGAGGATTGGTCGAAACGTCTTCAATCCGCGAGAAGGTAAAAGCTTGAGCGTCTTTGGCTAATTTTGTCTGCTGTGCTTGAGTAGCAAAGCCTTGAGCATCATAGCCGAGATCGTTTTGAATGCTTTTATCGCCAGCCGCATCGACAGCACTGCCTTTTTTGGTCGCATCATAGTAGGCTAGTTCGACGAATTTGCCGTTAGTAGAACTATTAGAACCTTTGAAAGTCGAAGCATCGAGTTCGATCGGATCGGTCGCACTTTTGGTGTCGTCAGCTACCCAGGCGTACATTTTGCCCTGTGACAAACCATTGCGATCGAGAAAGCTCCCATCTTTTTTGGCATTTTTGTCACCAACGTACAAAGTCA
>NZ_JANNDR010000517.1:0-15802 GCF_031378165.1 Chamaesiphon sp. OTE_75_metabat_556 | reverse complement strand
GTATATTTCATCTCATTATAAACAAGCTTTGATATTTCAGGGAAGATGATTTTATCCTTGTCAAATGCTGGATCTTCGGCAAAAACAGCTAGTACATAAGATTTATTTTGATCGAGTATTTTTACCAGACATACTTCGGCTCTAGTCAGTGTCGGTACCCATCCAGCTTTAGAATAGAATTTGACGTTTTTATTTGGTAGATACTCACCAAAAAAAGATTGGATCGGATTAAAATCATCTGCTTTTATTTTCGACCATTCTTTTTTATCAACATTACGCTCTAATAGCGAACATATTTTAGTACTGGTAGCATCTGACACCGCTTGTTTTTTATAGCAAGCTTCATACATTAATCTAGCGGCATCAAATGTAGTCAGACTATTTCTAATTGGTTGGTTTAGATTGGTAGGATTAGCACGAATTTGTAATTCGTTACCTGTGGGTTTAGATAATTCTAGATAAGGAATTGGATAAGTTTTTTGAGTGAGGTTAATATTTGGGTTGTATTCTGCGGCTTTGAAATATTCATTAATTCTAAATTGCCGCTGTTTCAGCCATGGTTTTAATATATTGTCAGGTACTTGTTCTTTTGATGAATAAGAACCTGTAATATTATCGATGATAAAGCTGCTGGAATCATTGTCTGATTCTGTCATCATTTTCTTGACAAATGGATCGAAAGCAACTGAGTTGTTCCACATCTTAGCTTCGATCTGCCCCTCTAAAGTAACCAGCCAGAACAATTTAGCAATACTAGCGGGAAACCTCAGCTTATCCTGTTGATATTCCGCAATTTCACTAGTATTTGCATCAATCAAGGTAATTGATACACGATCGGTTCTCAATTTTCTCTTGTTAATTAGATTGATTATTTTACCAACAACTGCTGTTAATTTTTTACTAGGCTGGAACAATGGCTTATTATCTGGAACATAAGAAATTCCTCGATTATTATCCCATATCGATCGATGAGCTGGCAGTTGAAAATCTTTGCTATTCTTAGCCCACAGCGGCACTTTGGGTGGTATCTGAGGAATAGAATTAGGGATGGAAGAAGATGAAACGATCAATGGTGGTTGGATTGGTTGAGCCGTCGATCGATTCGGCGTATTTCCAGAGCTAATGAGAGGTGTCTTTTGACTATTTTGCCAATTCGCGATCCCGTAAGTAATTAGCAATATCGTGGCGATCGTTGTAGCAACTATTGATAAAAACAACAATTTTTGATTGCTTTTATGATGTGCAGTATATTTTTTTAGATTAACAAGCTTTTTCCTAGACAGGAAAAATATTTGACGAATCCATCTGGGAAGAGATCGGGATCTAGTTGAATTTTTATTATTCATACATCAAGGCTAATATTTACGAACACGATTTAAATAGCTCCGGTGTTTTAGATATTTTCCAGCGATCGCCAACTTTCTTGAATTGATAGCAAGACGTAGCTCTATTGGTGTAAGAATCTCTAGCACTACCCGTTTGTTTATTATGCAAAGTACGCTGCTCTGAAACAATCGCTATCACCTTTACCTCATCGGTATCGATCGAGCGAATATCAGCAATTTGGTGTATCTGCTGGTTGCCATAAGTATAATACATACCAGCACTTGAGAGTTCATCTACCGAACTTTTTTCGGCACCTGAATCATCTGTGATATTTCGTTGATAAGCTAAACCAGTTGTTAACGCTTCACCAGCACTTTTACTATAACTAGATCCGAACACACTTTTTTTTGCTTCAAGCCATTGACTAATTAAATTACTAGCATCATTACGAGTAAAATCGAGCGAATTAGGTGAAGGTTGAGGTGGATCTTTACTATTATCATTATTTTGTGAATCTGGAATGAATGAAGGGTTGGGTGAATTTTGTGAAGCTCCTAAAATATTGTTAGTGATTGGTTCTGGCGATTTAGATTTTTGGCTACCGATCGACATACCGACAAACAAAATTAATGCACCGCCAATTCCACCAATTAGTAAGGTTTGCAACGACTTATTTTCTGCTGGAGGTTGCGGAATATTCGTCTGGGTGGGTTGAAAATTAGTGGGTGGTGGTAAAACAGTCGTTGTTCGATCGGATGTGCTTATAGTCGGAGTTTGAAGAGGTGGGTAAATACTAGATTGACGATCGATAGTGTCTGAATTTGGAATCGGTGCATCGAGAATTACTCTCGATTGAATTTGAAATTCTTGCAAAACTTCCGCCGCAGAGGTGGGGTGGTTGAGCAGTCGATCGATCGCCCGTAGTAATTTATCATTGCTAGAGCCGAGATGATTTTCCCACCGCCACTTGTGAGTATTGAGATCGTATAAGTGGTTTAATTCTCGATTGCTGAGGAGATAAATAGTAGTTACACCCAAACTGTAGAGATCGAACTGTTGTCCACTAGGGATATTAGCTACATGAATTTCCTGCAATTGTTGACCGATCGGTGGATATACTTCTCCGCCAGCAGCAATTTTGAGTTCGGTAATTGCTTGAAAATCAGTTAAGACGGGTTGATTTTGAGCCTGAAATAAGATGGTGTTGGGTGAAATATTACCGTGGGTAATACCTCGACCGTGGAGATAAGTTAAGACTGGAAGTATATCCTTGAGCAGTTTTTCGCAGCGTTCTGCTGATAGAGGAACCTGAGTAGCAGCGCGTTTACCTTGAACGGCTCCCGTGACTAGATGTAAATTATGCTCTTCAACAAATACCTCGATTATCGATTGAATATTTGGATGACGGAGAGGAATCAATCGATCGATCTGACTACTATGAGCTGAGAGAAGTTCGTCGGCTCGATCGGTTGAGTATGATTGAACGATCGCGGTTTTTTCCTCTCGATCAGGACAATCTACCATCACCGATTGCTCGGTGATAGATGATTGGAGAACAGTGATGGAATTATATTTGGTTTGATTTAGCATCTTTTTTTAAGTATTCATGAGGATATTTTTTTTAATTAACTACTTTTCCAAAGTCTGGGATCTAGCTCAAATAGTTGTGGGGATTGTACCCTTAGTTTTACAAAATCAGGATGTGACGGATTAATTAAATAGTTATATTCTGTTGGAATAACCACCGAAGGCACTGCTAAAATCGCTGTCGAACCTAACAGAAACCAGTTATCGCCCATAGTCGCCAAAACAGCAGGTGCGGGAATATTTCGCCAATCTGGAGGCAACTGAGCCACTTCTAGATACTCGATCTTTACTTCTGTCGGCACATCCACCCGAATGTAAGCCAACATCGTCGCCACATCTTCTATCTCCATGTGGACGAAGACTTCTAACGCCGCTAGTGACAGCGTTCCCGAAGTATAAACCATCCCTTGTCCGCGAGAATTCCAACGTCCGCCGACTCGTCTGGCACCTTCGCCACTAAAAGCTGTATCTGCATACTTCCGCTTAGAAATTCGCCACAAACTTAAACTCAACTGTACACTCCATACTCAATTCGATCGAGTAATTCCACCACTTGCTCTGTCCCTGCATCCGTATCGAGTAAATCGACAGGCGCATGACCGTTTAAGCCTCGATTGGGTCGCTTCAGCCAGCTAGTCGCCGTGTCTGCACTCTCAAATACATCCTGGGCTTGAGCAGCAACTCTCGCTAGTCGGTACAATCGATCGGACCAAGTGGAGTTTAGAGGCTTATCTTCTTTCTGAAGTCTGACGATCGTTCGGACTGAAGTTCCTACCACTTTGGACATCTGAGCGTCTGAAAGTTGGTAGTAACTCGCCACTCGCTTAAAAGACTCGATCGATAATCCGCGCCGGACTATTTCAGCACGATCGATCGCTGAAGATGGACTTGTCGAGCCTGGAATTCCCAAAATATCCAGTAATTGTGTTGATGGAGCCATAACTCACCTCAATTTAGGCATCTGTCTTAATTATAACGCTAAGTGCTCAATTTCCCGATCGAGCATTTATCAAAACGTTGCTATCGATATAAATGCCTACGATTAAAATCGTGGCTATTGTTACAAAGTCTACCTGCGTGGACTGGAATTTGATTGTAGAACTTCATCTGCTCGATCGTCAGATATTAACGATCGTACTTAATTGCCCAGTGCCATAACTTTAAGGATTAATTTCAACGAAATCATACCCAGTATCAGAGCGATTTTCCTTGCTTTTTTTTATTTGTACCAATCTGTCGTTAGCATTTCGATCGCTACCATTGAATTCAATTGTTTCATTTGCACCTTCTATTACTTTGAAATTAGGATCGCGAAGTGCATTCTTTACAGTTTCCCTAGTGGGTTTTGTTTCTTTTCCAATCGCATGTATTAGAGCTTGAGTAGCATCATAAGCCATTGCTGTCTGCCAATCTACATCGGCATTCCACAACTCGGATGATTTTTTAACAAAGGGTTTCCCCCTATTCTTATCAATAGCCCAAGGAACCGCTAAAACCATACCCACCGAATATTCTGTCTTTGCCTCCAAATTTTGAATATTTTCCAATATCTCCTTTTTGTACAAATCATCCCCACCCAAAAGTTGCATTTTTTTTCTGTTTGCTGTCGCGATCTGAGAAAATGCCAGCAACCTACTATCAGGTAATGCCAACATCAATACTTGGGATCTATCGCTCAGTTTTTGGATTCTATCTTCGAGATATTTACTCTCCTCACTAATATCAATTTCACCGACCACATTCACCCATTGTCTCTGTACATTTTTGATAAAAGCAGACTTGAGCGACTTGCTATACTCATTGTCACTATCAAATACTACGGCAACATTTTTCCATTTGTTTGCTGTATAATCAGCTAAGATTTTTCCTGCGTCGCTGTCATTAGGAACAGTGCGAAATACATAAGGTTTAAAGTGACTAATTTTGTCCGACGTGCTAGTTGCAGAGATTGCGACTAACTGACGTTCATTATATACTTGAGCAGCAGCGATAGTACAATCACTAGAATAATGTCCTATGACTCCTAAAATGTCATTTCTATCTGCAATAGCGTTAGCCATTTTTTTTGCAATTTCCTTGTCATTGTCATCATTAACAATGACAATCTTCAGACGCTTTGTATTTATGCCTCCTCGACTATTAATTTCATCTTGAGCCTGAGCTACACCGCGTAAAATTTTTAAGGAATCTTGTGGTTTTTCACTTCTAACAATTACGGCGATCGAGTAGGCTGGTTTATCAGCAATCTCTGCATTATTAGAGTAAATTAGTGTTTCAGGGGAATTTTTACGTCTATCTAAAGCATTATTAAATGACTCTAAAGCTTTGGGATACTCTTTTTCTTTAAAGTAATTTTTACCTTGTTCTTTGAGATCTAAAAATTGTGGATCTTGATGTTCTTGTTTAATTAGTATTTTTTCTCCTTGACTAATTCTCGAATTTTCCGAGATATTGTTATTTTCAGGTTTTGGGGGTGAAAAAATTACATTAGTCGCCAACCACCAAATACCCCCAAAAATAACACTGGGACCACCTATGACAGTAATGACAGGGACTGTTATCATTAGTAATTTAGTAGAAAACTTTTGCTTGTCTGATTCATTCAGATTATTGTAATAAACACCTAACCATGTTAATACAGGGATATAAGTTGTAAATCCAATATATCTACTCAGGCAGTTATTTGTTTTGATTGGAGTTTGTTCTCCTGTATTTGATTGAGATGTTGTACTTTGTGGCGATAATTGTTCAATGCACTGTATTAATATAGCTACGCTTTGCATGTTCCTAAATCCAGCTTCCCAAGCAACTAAGCGATCGAGTTCTAGTTTAAGTGTATCTACTCCCTTTATACTAGATGTCCAATCCCATTTGTTATTACCATCTCGCACACAATAATCATCATGAAACGTATTGGAAAGTACCTTTACAAATACCGCACTTATTGCATATAAGTCATGGCTTTTTCCATAATCTTCTCGATAGGGATATTGACTTGTTCGATCGACATGTGTTAACAGTTCAGGTGGGACATAAGCTGTTTTATTTTGTGGAACATATTTATACGCTCCGAAGTCTTTCGCTGCAACAGGATCGACAAAAAATATTTTATCATCGTCATTGCTACTAAATACTATATTTTTTGGTTTAATATCGCCATGAACAAATCCTCTGTCATGAATTTTTTTAAGAGCTTCAGCAATTTTTTTAAATACTTTCAAAATATAATCTGAAGACAAGCCATGTACTGCTATCTTTTGCTGTAAATTTTGACCCTTAATATATCGGCTTACTATATACACACAAAATTCATTCTGAAAGATTTCTTCGACAATTGGGATGTGATCTGGTTCTGGATTACGCTCTTTAATCCTTCTTAGATCTGGATTTAATTCCAAGATATTACTTATGGGACTGGCAAATTCTGGCAAGGAATTATTGAGAATTCCACCAAGTATATTAGGCATTCTATTGCAAATGAGCTTAATACAATAGTTATCATTTTCTTCTGCATTTTTACGTGCCAAAAATGAAATTCTTTTTACTGATGTGTTTTGTTGTAGATCTGTTGATAATGGCCTGGTGGCATAAAAAATATTGCCGAGCTTTAAGCTCTGCTGATTACAATGCTGGCATTGTAATTTATTGGTTACAGTTGCAGTCAGTTTATTTTCCTGGAGGCAAGCAGGATTCAAACAATAAACAGTTGAAGGATTCATAGCCTAATCTCAGATCTAAAGATATACAATTTAGTAACAATTTTAATCACCAACATTGCACCCAAAATCAATTCCTCTGAATGGCAAAACAAAGCCTGCCAGCGATCCTCTGTTGTTCGCTGACTTTGTTGCCCAGTGAATCAATAAAATCTAATAATCCCATCGTTTTCGAGCCATCATTATTGCGAGACTTGTTGATGTCTTGATGCCAAGATTTCCAACTGTCTGGTGCAATTAGCCCAGCAGTAGGTAAATCGGCTGTCATGTAATACATGCCCACTGGTAGATCTTGAGCCTCGATCGTGACATTTACCGTTGCGGTTTTGCCCTGCTGTGTCAGATTGAGTTTTAGAGCTTTGGTGGCGGTAGTATTTTCTTCCATTTTTTTTGTTTTAGGATCGTAGGCGAGAACTTTGTTCACTTGTAATCTGCTTGTGGCGATCGTAGGTACTGTCCCCCCTTCATTTGCCGGAAAATTGAGTTCGTAATTCAATCCAGTTAGGGGTTCTCTGGCGCGTTTGTCTATTTCTAATAATTCGATCAGTTGATCTCCTCGCTCGACGCGGATATCCTGCTGGAGGGATTGGGGGAATGAGAGTTTACCGCGTAGGCTTTCGACTTTTGCTCCAGGTAGTTTGAGATAAGCTAATTCATCGCCTGGTAGTTGCTGGCGAAAGATGATGGTTTGGGCGGATTTGGCAAATTTTGTCTTGAATTTGCCGATTAGTTTGCTGACTTCAGCTTCATTGCCGATCGCTAAGAGGTAGAATGGTCGTTCTTTGCTATAGCTAAAAGCTGAGTTGTTGAGATTGTAGACAGTGCCGTTGAAGTTGCTTTTGATGCCGACTAAACCGAGCGCAGAGTTTGGTTTCTGGATGTAGGTGGCTAGTTTTTGGACGATCCGATTAACATCACCTTTATCTTGTTCTAAGTCGGTAACGATCGCTACCAAACTACTTTTTCGTCCCTGTTCGCTGTCCAGGGCTACATCGATTTTGCTGTCTTTACCTTTGTAAAAGCTAGGTTGCCGAGCTGAGTCAAAAAATGTATCCCTATTAATCGATTTGGCAGTACTGTCAAAGCTGAAATATTTGGTTTGCTGCGGATCGAAAATTGAGTCTAGAAAATTGACAGCACTACTATAGTCGCTACCGCTGCTATTTACATACCCCGTCATCGAGCCAGAGGCATCGACAAAGATCGCGCCAGCGGCATTGGAGTCGCTAGTTTTTTTATCGATCGAGTTTGCCAGTTGGCAAGGTAAAGATTGTTTATCACCTTTAGTCTCTCCCTCTCTCGTCCCAATTGCGGTATTTTGGCGATTGCAGCTAGTTATTACGGACATCAACACGATCGACAGCGAGATTCTGATACAACTGAGTAGTATTTTACACATGTAAATTTGTTTAAACAATGGGGTACGATTAATCAGTGAGTAGTGTTTGGGCAATCGAAACGTTGGAGGATATCGATATTTACATGTAACAGTTGCTGTAATAGACTGGTGACTCCCCAATCTCTAGTTTGCCCAGTCAGCCTGTCAAAATTCTCAGTAATCTCTCGTCATTTAATGTATTTAATGATGCTGGGATACTTACTCGGTCTGAGTTCTGTTCGATTTTGTGCGAGCAAAGTCATCCTCGACGATCTTCATTATCATAATTTTTCTGGGTAGATAAGAAGTATATCCTCTGCTCATCGCTACTTTTCCGAGAAATATTAATATTTGTTGAAATTAAACCCAGTTTGTTAAGATGTCGATCTTTAACTGATTTTATTTGCGACAGCTATAATACTAATGTTAAAGTAAGCAATATTAGGAAGTCAATTATTTTTATTCAATTAAGAAAATGATCGGTAGAAATGTTGGGGAAATTATACGTTTATTTGTCTTTACGCTAGTGGGTTTCCTCCTGATGTTTGTCCTGCAACCGCTGATTTATTCGGCTGGGTTTGTGCGCTTGGCAGATATTCAGAAACAGGATCTGTGGCTCTCGGATAATTACATGCCAGCAGCTACGATTGTGTTTATTGTCTCGATTTTAGCTACTGGTATCTGGTGTGGGTGGAATATTTCCTCGCCCCCATCTGATGGTAAAGCAGCGGCGGCTAGGTCGATCGGCTGGTGGCTATTATTATTGATACCGATACTGGGTGTGGTGGCGGCGTTGTTATTTGCGGTTCAGCCATCAGCAACCATTGGCAAGCTGACTGGTATCGATCTGCCAATTTTGGCGGCGATGTTTAGCTTCGATGTGTTAGTAGTCTATTGGGCGGCTACCGCTACGAGTACCCCTGGTTTGGCAAAACGCCTACCACCTGGTGCAGCACTCTTTCGACGGTGAGTAAATTTGTGGATAGAACCCATTGGAAATCTTTTTAGATCCTGGTGGCGGAGGGTGGGTTTTGTTTGACATCGAACAGTAACATCAACATTAATTTGCATAAACCCACCCCTACAGATCTATAGACAAATCGATGACGCATTTTTCACGCCAACCGTAGGGGCGGGTTTATGCTAGCTAGTCCAGATTTGTACCGACAAATATCGAACAAACCCGCCCAACCCCACCAGCAACCTGAATATTTATTCGCCAACCGGAGGCGAAATTTTCTACTTTTACAGCAGATCTGCAAACTATGTCTACAAATAAGTTATATGTAATCGGTGTTGGGGGATCGGGGGCTAAATGCCTGGAATCCATGATTCATTTTGCGGCTACTGGGCTGCTAGGCGACAGTAAACTAGAATTACTGTTGGTCGATCCCGACGAATCTAATGGTAATGTCGAGCGGACGCGAAATAGTCTCAATATTTATCAAAATTGCCAGCAGTTGGTAAATGCTGGAGACAAAGCCATCAGCTCTGGTTGGATGGGGACTACCATCAAATATCATGGATTATGGTCGCCTTTTGCCCAAGAATCTCAGAACCGCGAATTGGGTTCGTTTTTTCGGTATAGTACCCTTCGCAGTAACGAACCAGCTTTGTCGAGTTTGTTTGATGTGTTGTATAGTTCCGAGGAGCGCACTCAAACACTAGACGAAGGCTTTCGGGGACGACCTTCGATCGGTTCGGCAGTAATGAGTCAAATCGATATGCGACGGCTAGGAGAGGCACCTTGGAGTACTTTGATCCAAAGTATTGAAGCTGATGCAGGTAGTGGACAAAATCCCAAGATATTGCTATGCGGCTCGATGTTTGGCGGTACGGGGGCTTCTGGGTTGCCGACGATCGCCAAATTAATTAATAATTGTCTCAATCCTCCAGGTGAGAGCAAAAATATTCGGGGAGCTGTCAGGCTGGGCTGTGTCTTCTTATTGCCGTACTTTAGCTTTACGGTGCCGCCGGATGCCGAAAGTAATGAGGGTTTATTTGCGTCAGCGGATCATTTTTTGCTGAACACAGAAGCCGCATTGCGTTATTATGTCGATCGCAGTGGCGATTTATTTGATAGTATTTACTTGCTAGGCAATGAAAGTACTGAAGCAGTTAAGTTTAGCGTCGGTCGAGGCACTCAGAATAATCAGCCCCATTTTATTGAATTGATGGCGGCTTTGGGGGCACGGGATTTCTTATTGAACGATCGCACTGATAGTCTGATGCTGTTGAGTAGGCAACAACAGGGTTTGGTTACTTGGCGAGATCTCCCAGATTGGCCGAATGTCAAAAAATTGATGGCAAATAGTACTAGACTATCTTACATCTGGCTGTCAGAAATTGAAAAAGAATTAGAGCAAGCTCGAACTCAAGGTTTTAACCGCTACGGTAAACTCGCACCTTGGTTAGATCGTTATTATGATAGTGGCGATCGCGGTGAATCGACATTTAAATTTGATACACCCCATCAACAGGAAGCAATTAAAATAATTAGTACTTGGAGTCGGGATTATCTGCGGTGGATTAATAGCTTGCATCAGTGTGAAAGCGATCGAGTCGAACTATTCAAAACGCAAAGTTTTGGTGATGCCAGTGGTAATATTCGGCGCGATAGTCTCAGCGATCTGATCGTCGAAGACACCCGCGATCCGCGTACTAAAAAACAGCAAGACGATCTAGCAAATATTAAAGGGGGTTTAGATAATCGACGACGAGAAGAGATCGATCGAGGTACCGCAGGGCTGGCAAAAGCCTTGTATAAGCAGGTTAATCTTGGCTGTTAACATTCGTAGGGGCGGGTTTATGGAATAAATATCATTAGTACTAGAGATTTGTTTCAAACCCGCCCTCACCCACTATCAACCTTCAGATTGAATTTCTCATTGGGTTGATGAAGAAATATTTAGGTAGCTGGTGGGGTTGGGCAGGTTTGAACGAAGGGTAATTTCAAGTTTGGATTAGTTGCATAAACCTGCCCCTACAACGTTGATTTCTGCCCACCAAGATTATTTCCCCAAATTATCAATTATCAATTCTTGCAGGAGTCGATCGAATGCCCATATTTGTGTTACCGAAACTCAAACAAAACTCAGAACTAAATCTCCCAGATAAAAGTGGTGAATGGCAGGTATACCCGCGCGTTAAGCTCAAAACTCTCGCCAAAGATCTCGACTATGCCGCACCTGGCGATCGCAATCTGATTAACTCAGTACCCACTATGTGGGCAGCCGCTCTGACGATGGAAATGGGGCTAGTCGATAAAACTCATCCCCTACACCACGATACCGTTACCCAATGGCAAGGGATGTTGGCAGCCTTAGCATTAGCGAAAGTACGTAGCCTGCCCTTAAAGGTAATGCGGATCGATTTAGAAGAATATCGCCGCTACCAATTTGCTGAAGCACTGGTAAATCTTCAACCCGACGAAACTCATAACCTCTACAAACTGCGGAATAAAAATGCGTGGCTGGATAACTACGTCTGGTTCTGGAAAGATCGTCCAGTGGGGATGACTAGCCCCAGTACCTTAGTCGTACCCACTGTAGACGGACGTTGGGATGACTTACCGTGGTGGAATCGCGATACCAAGCGGCTGCGCCGTCCCCATGATTATCTATCCGCCGAAGAGCAAGCTTTGCTCAAGGGCTGGCTGATGAACCTGAAAAATCAACTCAGAACATGTGAAGACAACCCCGCAGCGATTAATCGCATCGACACACTAATTAGTAATTTTCAAGCGGATCTGATTGGCAGTATCGCAGATGGGGATATTCCCAGTATCCTTGATGATGACCCCGCTTACTTTGGCATCCCGATTAATACGGGGATTTTGTTCGCGCTCAATCAACCAGCCAAACTCAAAAGCATCGGTATTGGTGACTCCCATCTGCGCTTGGTAGGCAGTGAGGGCAAAAATCCCCTCAAGCCGCTCTTGATAGTCGATCCAGAAGTTGCCAGAGTCTGGAATCTCCAACCCCAAGATATCCGCGTTCACAAGGATAAAACCCTCGCATCTCTGAATCTTGACGATCTCCGCAGTGGCAAGATTATGAACTGGGATGACGTGGTATGGCGGGAAACCAAAGATTTATTTTTGCCCAATCTGACATTTATCGATCGAGAAGCGGCTTTACCAGGGACGATTAGCCCGATCCCCAACCAACCGCTGGTATTCAATGGCAATAAAATGAGTCCGCTGCTGCCTCTCGATAATATCTTATTAGACTACTTCACCCCAGACGATCTGGTCAAACGGCTGAAGTTTACTCAAAATGGCAATAGCAATACAGTTCGCGCCACCCTAACCTTACCCCTATCGGGCACTAATCCCCAGAGCAAACGCCCCCAAGAGTATCAAGTCTACAAAGATTACCCCCTAGAGGAACAACACGCTCTCGTAGGCGTACCCGTACTGGAAGTCTGGCCGAATTTCCGCCTGCCGAGTTGGCAAGAATACTATGCTTTCTATTTTGACTGTGAATTAGGCGATCGCACTTTTAATGTCGAATTTACCCAGGCAAAAGAACCCCACAGTTTTGAGGAAGATAATGGGAAATATCTAATTACCCGCTTGAGTGAATTCCCCAGTCACGTCCGCTGTGTGGATAATTACAAAGAATCTTTGGGACTGATTTTAATCAAGCAACCACCCGTATTAAATCCGACGGAAACTTGGAAAGTCGGCGTAGATTTTGGGACTTCTTTTACCAATATCTATGTCAATCATCGCGGTGCAGCCGAGCAACTAAAAATCAATCCCCAGGACGAGCGCGATAGTTTGCATCTCAAAGTAACTGAATCTGATGTCTCAACTAGAATCAACGTTTTATTTGAGTACTTTATCCCCGAACGCTTTATTCCCACCGACAATCCCTTGCCCTTGGCAAGTATTCTCACTACTCGCGGTCAAACTCGCGGCAATCGTCCCCGCCCGATCTATGATGGTCGCATCTATATTCCCAAATACGGTAGTTCCCAACACCGCGAAATCGAAAATAACTATATCGAGACAGATATTAAATGGAAGAGTATCGAAGCAAATCGCTTATTTCTCCACCATTTAAGTCTAATTATTACCGCGATCGCTGCCAAGCAAGGTGTCAAGCAAATTGAGTGGTCAATTTCATATCCTTCGGCATTTTCCCGCCGCGATCTCACCCAATATGCGCGTAACTGGAAAGACATCACCACCGAACTACAACAAAAGACTGGCATTACCCAAACCTGTCCCGAACAGCCAGATTTTCGCACTGAAAGTTTAGCAATTGCCCAATATTTTGGCGATCGTGAGGGACATGACTTGATCCGTAGCGTCTGTATCGATTTGGGGGGTGGGACGGCGGATATTTCCCTCTGGCAAGAACTGATCCCCATTCATCAATGCTCGATTCAACTAGCAGGTAGACATTTATTTTCTCAACTAATTGAAGTTCGTCCCGATCTGTTGGCTAAATGGTTTGACAACCAGGATAACTGGAGTAATCTCGCTCCCGATATCTTCAAAACCAAAATTGATGTCCTCTTACGCGAAAAAAGCGATCGCTGGCTGAAGGAAGAACGCCACAATTACGAAGAAGATCCAGATTTCTTGGGCTTTGTGCGAATAGTTTCCTTGGGGATGGCGGGGCTATACTACTACGTGGGAACGATAGTAGGTGTGATGCGCCAAGAAGGTAAGTATACCGAAAGCAAAATTCCCTCGGTATACATCGGCGGCAACGGTTCGCGGCTGTTAAATTGGTTAGTCCCGACGGGAGAATTTAGTTCTTTTTCTGGCATTAACGAACTATTCAATCGCCTATTAAGCAGAGCTTCTGGTTTAGAAGAAATCGGCGATCCTACCAAAGTTAGTAAAATTCCCAAAGATGAGGTAGCTTGCGGTCTAGTACTAAGTCGGACTAAACTTGCTAAACCTGGTAAAAATCCAGACCATCCAATTTCTGGAGAAAACTTTACGATTAATGGTCGAGAATTTAAATTTGACGATCGATTGGATTTTGGGGATATTGATGGTGACATCACTAGCTTTACCATTCCCGATTTGACTCATCTCAAGCAGTTTGTCGATGAATTTAACGATGCTGTAGTAGAATTGGGGGTTGAAGATGTTCAGCCTTTACAGAGTTACAAAAAAAGGCAGGGTTTAGATCCAACTTATAGTAATAAGCTATGGGATAAAGTCGATCGAGAGTTACGTACTGTCTTGCTAAGTGTCCGTGGTGAAACTACCGCAATCCGCGAAGAGCCGCCGTTTATTTTGGGTTTGAAGGCTCTACTCACTGTTTTAGCTAAAGAATGGGCTGGTCGTTAACATCAACCTAGCACAGCAGATCTTCAAGCCGTAGGTGCAGAAGATCTGCTTTCACATTGCATTCTACTACCCGATTTAGTTATGCCCGATCTGAAGAGCGAGTTAATTAATATTCAACAGCAAATTCGGAGTTCGATCGAGACTCAAAAGAATATCGATCGACAAATTCAGTACTTAATTGATGGAATTGACTTATCACCAGATCGATCTGCGGAATCGATCGAAGCTCAAATTCAATCTTTAATAGCATCATTTGGACAAACCCTTTATCAAGAATTGAAGGAGGAGTTATCCAAAGATATCGGATCTGTTCGCAGCCAAATCGATGAAATCAAAAAAGAGCGAACCCCTCACGAGCCAGCCTTATTTCCCATACCTTCAGGATATTCACATACGAATCAACAAGTAGTTTTAGCAACCGAGGCTCCTAATCCAAGACAAAATGTCTCCAGTTCTTTGCAAAAATTGATTGCTGATTATAATCAATATGCATCTTCTTTTGGTAATTACTATCAAATAACAGAGGTTGATGAAACTAAAGATTGGATTGAAACAAGACGTACTAAAAGTGACAGTCCTGTTGTCTTAGCTCGGTTTCCGTCAGGAAAATTTTGGCTGCTTGAAGTTGACGGATATAGCTATCTATTCCCCAATCCCAAACAATTGTTCAACACACATAACTTAGAACTATTAAGATCTTTGTTCTCATTCCAAGATGCCAGTTACTCCGCTGGGTACAAGAGAATAATCTTGGGATCGCCTGCTATACTTTGTGCCGATCGATCTACTGGAATTATAGCTTGGCAACTTGAAGAAAAAGGCAACATCATATCATTTACACTGTAAATATATAGTCATGAAAAATGCAAAATTAATATTAATATATATAGTTTCGATCGCGCTCTTAAATAGTTGTATAGGAACATCTAACGAGCCTTCAGTAACTTCTAGTCCAGTGGCTAGCAGCCCAAGTCTGCAATCTAACGATGGATCGAAAGGGACTATCGATCCAAAATTATTAAAAGAATATCAACAGTCTCAGAAAAAACTAGTTGAATTATTAGATAAGAGAGCTGTCAAAGATAGCAAGCAAAATGTTGACCGGAAACTTCGAGATAATTTAACAGATGAATTAAAAAGATTCAACATAGCTCTCGACAAGATCGACAAAGTGACAACTAAAGATATTCAGGATAAAATCAAGAGTTTTAAGCAGATTATCTATTTTGAAGATCTTTCTGGTAAAAATCCAGATCTAAAAAATCTTCAGGGACGGCTGAAGATCCAACTTAAAGATGTCGGAGCAGAAGAAGGTAAATTCTTTGGTAAAAAAACCAGTGTAGCTCTGAGTGAGGAAATTGTAAAATTTGGACAAGAGCTAGAGACTTATGCTAAAGCTACTCCACAAGTAACTCCGACACCAAGTGCTACTGCAACTGTCAAACCATCAAATCCCCCAGCAGATGGTTTTAATTGGTT
>NZ_JANNDR010000505.1:0-1774 GCF_031378165.1 Chamaesiphon sp. OTE_75_metabat_556 | reverse complement strand
ATGAGTTCTTCCGGTGTTTTGTAGGGACGTTCGGCTTGAATTTTATTAGACAGAGATGGAATACCCAATTTAGCTTCAAGCTTATCGAGTTCTGACAAAATCGCGCTATTAATATTGATTTTCTTACCACCACTATGTTTCATGCCTGCCATTTCTGTAGTTGACGCAGTGGTGGCTGGAGTTGCGGGGCTGGTGCTAGTTTCGGTAGTTGTCGTCGGAGTGTTGTTGCAGGCACTAATTACAATTGAAGCGCCAAAAGCGGCAAGAGAGATCGCAATATACTGACTTTTTTTCACAATAGTGTGTCTAAAATAACGATTTATGAGTAGTCTTCATTGTGTACTTAATGATAACTAATGTCAACTTATTTGCGATTTATTACTATTAAATAACTCAGATAACCTTAAATGCTCCCATACAGCCACTTTCAGCGATGAGATCTTGGTGGGGATGAAACATGAATTCGCCTGGGTACTTGAATTTAAACTCTAAAATATGCCGCTCGGCTGTGCCCATTGTGATCACATCCGTGGCGTGAGTCGGTTGTAGCGTCATTCCTGTCGGATAGACCTGAAACATATTGGCATGGAGATGAAATGTCACGGCAGGATCGATCTCGATCATATTCAGGACGTATAAGCGGATTAGCTGATCTTTATAGATTTCGATCGGGTGCATCATATAGTAGTTGGGCACACCATTGAAAGCATACAGCTCATTTTTGCCATCATCATTGGTATCGTAGCCACCCATCAACAGCACCATTTCATCAGCTGGTGGACGAGGTTCCGGCGGATCGATAATCAACATCCCATACAAACCTTTGCCGATATGACGGGTAACTGGAGCAACGTGACAATGATAGAGATGTACGCCATAAGGTTCAGCTTCCAATTCATAAACCGTGCCCGTATTATGCCGAATCGGTCTGATCCCATCCATCGCCGCCGGATGAAAACCATGAAAATGGAGTGAGTGAGAGTGTCCAGCGCGATTGAGGAAAGATACCCGAATTATTTCGCCAGCTTTGGCTCTCAATGTTGGGGCAGGGACTCTACCATTAAAATTCCAGCTGTTGAACGATACCGCTGTATTTAACTGGAGCCGAGTATTTCCGGCTACTAATCTAAACTCTCTCACCGTCCGACCATTTTCCTGCTTGACGGTACCATAATCAAAATCCCGCAAAGTCTGCATCGGACTAAACGTGTTGCCCATCATCGGGCTATTGGCTGGGACTGGGGGGATTCGAGCCGCAGCCTGAGGCTTGAGCTGTTGCCATGCCAGTGTCGCCGTCGTCAATCCCACTGCGGCGCAGCCGTATTTAAGCAGCTGACGACGCTGAAGGAGGGGATTGTGAATAAATCGATCGAGATTAGACATCGATGCTGGCGGAAGTTGGCGCAGTTAGCTTCAACTAGTCATTATAACGATCGATCTAGTTAAATAGTAATTATTAGCATCAAGAATAAGAGATCTTCTAGAGGGGGAGGGCAGGTTTGTTCAATATCGAAGTAAAATCGGCATTGACTAGCATAAACCTGCCCCTACAGATCCCACACAGATCTGTAGGGGCTGAAAAGTGTCGTAAACTACCGAGAGTGAGTGAGCTTTGCACCGATTGAGAATTTACTTCTACAAAGTTAATGCAGCCTATGGTTGCTTTTCCAATTTTTCACCCCACTCAATTGAATTAGATCGGCAGCAGTGGGCGACTGTCGAGCACTATTATCAGGCGCACAAGTTTCAGCGAACTAAGTTTGAGTATTTGATG
>NZ_JANNDR010000461.1:0-10608 GCF_031378165.1 Chamaesiphon sp. OTE_75_metabat_556 | reverse complement strand
CAACACTGCCGAGATTCAAGCCCTCTACAATCGGCTCCACAAGCTCCGCAAACAGTATGCCGATGCCAATAAGGTGGCACCTTACGTCATCTTTGCCGATTCGAGTCTGCGACTGATGGCGCAACAACACCCCCAAACCCTCGCCCAATTTGCCCAAATTTCCGGTGTAGGGGCGCGCAAGCTCGCTCAGTATGGGGAAATGTTTACCGCCGAAATCAGAGCCTTTAGAGCTGAATCTGGCTTGCCCGTCATCACCGAATCCGAAGCGACACCACCATTACCAGTGAGTGCACCGACGAAAAGTGATGTCTCCCACACCCACTTTCAAACCCTCGATTTGTACCGACAGGATTTGAGTCTAGCTGCGATCGCCAAAAAACGCTCGGTGCAGGAAAATACAATTATCGATCATCTCATCAAGTTGATGGAATGCGGTTATGAGCTGGATCTTGATCGAATCGTACCACCAGATCGAGCCACCGCGATCGAGCAAGCAATTGCGGCTGTAGGTGCTGAAAAGCTGACGCCGATCAAAGTACATCTAGGCGATGAGTACAGTTATGAAGAAATCAAACTAGTCAGAGCTAGGCTTAAAAAATAGTCGCTCGCGAAAGTTTTGAAGACAGCCAAGATCCCCGACTTCTCTTGGAAATCGGGGATCTCAGATACAATCACTTAATTGACAGCATTAACTTTGGCAGGATTATTCAGAAGGCTTGAAAAAGGATCGGGTAGATCGCGAGTCCGAATTGGCGTGCCAACACGTTGACGAATTAAGTCTTGATAGATAGTATCGATCGATCGAGCGTCACTCACAACATTATTGTCGGGATAGCTCAAACCTAGCAACATGGTGAATTGACGATCGATTCCATTACTCTGGAAAGTATCGTCTGATTGAGCGAACGTCGCGCGATTGAAAGCATCGGGAATCAGCTCTTCTGCTGCTTGGGCTTGAGTTGCAAAACAGCTAGTTGCAGCGACAGTTAGTGCCACACCGCAGAGCGTTTGTAATTTTATCATGGGTTAACCTCTATAATCACTTGTTTACATTATTCAACTGGTAGATTGCTCAATCGGGAAGATTTCGATCCGGCGATCGAAATTTTGTCCAGATATCCTGGCTACTTGGTGGGATCGAGTTAGGCGATCAGCACTAGGATAAGATTTAGTATCCAAAGATCTAGATATCAAAATTATGCACTCACCTGTTGGCAATATTCCCTATCCAACGATCAATCTAACTATCCTGCGCCAACATCTGCTCGATCTGCTCTGTCAGTTAGCCTACAAAGAAGGTGATTTTGTCCTCTCGTCCGGTCAAAAAAGTACTTATTATATCAATGGCAAGCAAGTAACGTTGCATCCCGAAGGCGCGGTTGCTACTGCCAGAATATTACTCTCGATGCTACCAGCAGATACCGATGCCGTCGCGGGTTTAACACTTGGTGCCGATCCGATCGTCTCTGCTGTCAGCGTGGTATCTGTCTATGAAGGTAAATCCATTCCGGCACTGATTATTCGCAAAGAAGCCAAAGGACATGGCACTCAAGCCTATATCGAGGGTGCCACGCTCAAACCTGGTGCGAAGGTGGTAGTACTAGAAGATGTAGTCACAACCGGACAATCGGCGATGAAAGCGGTAGAAAGACTCAGAGCGGCGGGTTATCATGTCGATCGAGTCTTGACATTAGTTGATCGTGAACAAGGTGGTGCGGCATTCTATGCCGAGCAGGAATTACACTTTGAAACGATCTTTACCATCCGCGATCTCCAAGCTAGATATCAAGAGTTGGGACTGTAAGCTAGATCGATCGGGGTATCTCAGTTTGTACCCCAACCATCGCTCCCATCGAATTGAGCATCCGCTGCGCGAACATTATCTCTGCCGATTATCGCGAGAAAAATGGCAATCCGATCGATGAATGTCCCCTTGAGATTCGATCGAGTTATTCAAGCTGTCAAGCGATCAATTTTTAGAGGATCGACCGATTTCCAAAACTCAATCGAGCGACTTTTCGAGTCTACGAACAGCATATTCGGATAATTAAAGTCGATCGATTCTAGTCAAATGATCGCCACAGATTGCTACGATGAATTTTTTGCCAACTGGTGCAGCACTGAGTGTCACCCGATACGCTAGTGCCACTTTGTTACCTACAGCTTGGAAACTTTTAGTGAATACCTCGATCGATCAGATTGCCGTCATAGCTGGCATTCATTACAGCAATTAGCTAAACTTCGATCTTGCCCGCTCGATCAATCTTATCTGTCCTAACTAACACAGGTATTCAGCATCAATTTAACCATCGCTCGATCTAAATCTTGCTATCTTATGTATATCTGTAGAGCGCATGTACTCCAGATCGTAGTAGTAATCGATTTTGTTAACAGGCTTACCTTTAAGTAAATTTATTGACTGCAAATCGAGCTGATGTGGCTAGTGAAAGTGCGATGAGCTGGGATCGCTTGCCGTCACAACAGATCGTCACGGCCGCGTAGCTCGGGAGTGTTTCATAATCGATTGGTTTACCGCTGCGATACTGACGATTTTAAGTCATTCAGCCCATGTGAGCGCGATCGCAAATAGGCGATGATATTGGTGTTAGGGAGAGATCTTAACCAAAAACAAATCATTAGGATCGGGCTAGACTGGATCGACAGACTCCAGCAATTTCTGTAGTCGATCGACTGGCAAATCGCAACTGATGCAGAGATTTGGCGATGGTGATTGCCGACCAACTTTAGACTAAATGAAAATTCGTGAGTCGATGATATGGCTGCTCCTCTCAAAATTATCAAACCAGCAGGCATAATTGACAGCGTCCAAGCAAATGAACTGTGCAATCAAGTCAGTGCTTTATTGGCGACGGGTCATAATCTAGTGCTGCTCGATATGAGTGATGTCAACTTTATCGATAGTTCTGGCTTGAGCGCGCTGATTATTGCGCTCAAAATGCTCAGATCTGCTGGTGGCGATTTGTACCTATGTTCGATCGCCGCACCAGTGCGAGACTTATTAAATATCACGCGGATGGATCGCTTATTCGATCGACCGCAAGACTCGCGATTCGAGTATTACTGTCAAGATACTGAATATTCGGAGCTAAAAAGCTGCTAGAGTGATTGATAAAAATATATCGAGATTGCGAGGGAAGTTAGTTTGAGTCAGCGTTCTGGTATTGCACCCCACGGCGGTAAATTGATAGATCGCATCGCCACCCCCGCTCAAAAAGCCGAATTTCTGAGTAAAGCCGAACATTTACCTAAAGTTGCGTTAGACGAACGGGCATTTTCCGATCTAGTCATGATCGCGATCGGCGCATTTAGCCCCCTGATTGGGTTTATGCCAGAAGCCGACTACAATAATGTCGTTGCCAAAATGCGGTTGGCCGATGGCTTACCGTGGTCGATTCCGATTACCTTATCTGTCACTGAAGCTGTCGCCGCACCCTTAGCAGTCGGTACACTCGTCCGGCTGGATGATGCGACGGGGAGATTCGTGGGCGTGCTGGAATTAAGCCAGAAATACACCTATAACAAGCAGCAAGAAGCGATTAATGTCTACCGCACCGATGATGAAAAACATCCTGGTGTCAAAGTCGTTTACGACCAAGGTGATGTTAATTTAGCAGGGGCGATCTGGTTGCTAGAGCGAGAGGCACACCCACAATTCCCCACCTATCAAATCGATCCGGCAGCCTCCCGCGCCCAGTTTCAAGCCAAAGGCTGGAATACGATCGTCGGTTTTCAAACCCGCAACCCGATCCACCGCGCCCACGAAAACATCCAAAAGTGTGCGATGGAAACCGTTGATGGCTTGTTTCTGCACCCCTTAGTCGGCGCGACTAAAGAAGATGATATCCCCGCTGACGTGCGGATGCGCTGCTATGAGATTATCCTCGAACATTACTATCCGAGCGATCGAGTAATTCTGGGGATCAATCCAGCGGCGATGCGCTATGCTGGGCCGCGTGAAGCGATTTTCCACGCCTTGATTCGCAAAAATTACGGTTGTACCCATTTTATCGTCGGTCGCGATCATGCAGGCGTCGGTGACTATTATGGTACCTACGACGCCCAACATATTTTTAATGAATTCGAGCCAGGTGAACTCGGCATCACACCAATGATGTTCGAGCACGCTTTTTATTGTCAGGTTACTAAGTCGATGGCAACTACCAAAACAAGTCCCAGTACTCCCGAACAGCGGGTGCATTTATCGGGGACGAAAGTACGCGACTTACTGCGCCAAGGTGAATTGCCACCACCAGAGTTTTCGCGCCCTGAAGTTGCTGCCGAATTAATTCGGGCGATGCAGGGGAACAAATAACCCTCAACAATCAACTAATAATTCAGCACCTACCATCTAACTAAATTAATCAATCACATCTAATAAAATTTATGTCCATCAAGTTTTCGATTCCGACGATCGCATTTGCCGCATTATTAACATTGGCACATAGTTCGATCGCGGCTGCTGAAGTTTACAAAACTAGTAAAGATCAAGTTGTAGTCACAGGTTTGACAGCTAAACAAAAATACCCAATTACGGGGATGAATGCCAAGAACAAAGCCGTCAAACGTCAAGATGTTGCTGCCAATGGTTGTGGTGAAGCTTTGGTTAATGGTGCTGGAAAATACAAGTCTTTAGTTGTCGGTACAGAGGCGATCGATCCTGCGACGCTGCCAACCAAAACGCACGCTAATTGTAAGCCCAAAAAGAAAACAGCTGTAGTTTCCAAGAAAACTAAAAAGACAACTACCACGACCACTACTACTGGTACAACAACAGTACCAGCTAGCACTACTCCCACAGTTACTCCTGTAACAACTACACCAGCGACTAAATAGAGTTTTCATCTAATTACTCAAACGAAAGTGGTGCTTACATAGGCACCACTTTTGTTTGTGAGTGAATTATTTATTGTGGCTCGATCGATCTAACGCTCGCGATCCCAGATAAAGTCCGCAGCTTGGGGTTGGAGCAGGAGGTTATCGGGACTGAGTAAGACAGTTTTGTGAGTGAATTTCGGACTAGCCACTCGCCGCCGGACGCGATCGGGAATCCCATATCCGTAGATAATATGGGAACTACCCGCAATAACTACCGTTTGGTGGCGGGGATTTTGGTTGGTAAAATTAGCAACGCGATCGGCCATAGTTTCATCCCATAATAATTGGGCAGTATAAAACCGATCGAAACTCTTGCTAGAGATCGATACAATGCCAGCATGTTGACGATAACTGCCCAAAATCATCTGCTGATATTTGACATTACTACGGTCGATTTGGTCGAACGGGGGAATATATTGCCGCTCTGTCAGCGTTAGGCTTTCCAAGCCTTGTTTGGCTGCCTTGCGGCTGATTTCTGTCGGTGTATTCAGAGCGATGATTGGCAATCGGTGCGCTTTGGCAAATTCTAGGATCGGTGCGTAAGATTCCCAGTTAAAACCCCAGCGTTTATCGAATTCCGATTGTTTTCGCAACTCGGCAGCAGTAATTTTGCCGGCTAAGTAGAGATCGAGCAGCGGCTGTGCTGGCCGTTGAAACATCTCCATCCCGATCGCGAGCTGCGAGTTATGCTGATATAAAGCTTGAATAATTGCGAGCTGCTGCTGACGATCTGATAATCGATCGTGAGTTTCGCCCAGATACACGACATTCGCCGTCTTGAGCTGGTTAACAATCTGTTGTTGCGAGGATGTAAAGCTAATATTGCGCTGTGTGACTGAATCGGCACTAGCAGACGGCATCATCACGATCGTATTACTAGCGACAATTACAATTAACCCCCATACAAGTGCGGCAATCCGGCGTATATTCATCTCTAGGCTGCATACTATATTCAGTTAGGATAACGCACAACATCGCTGTCCGCATCGCTAAACTGAGATTACCAATTATGGCCGAAACTACGGATCTTCGTTCTCAAATTCCCGCCGATAGCGCACTCGAAAAATTGAGCTATCAAGCCATGTCCGCCAATTGGTTTGAATACCCGATCGTGGCCTATCCCCATCATACCGATTATGGCGGAATTGTCTGGCATGGTGCCTATCTTACCTGGATGGAAGAAGCACGAGTCGCTTGCCTCAAATCGATTGGGATTGATTTTGCCGATTTGGTGGCTGTGGGTTGCGATCTCCCTGTCGTCGATCTATCGGTTCGCTATCATCGCGCGCTCAAGATGGGCGAAGCCGCGATCGTCAAAACGCGAACCATCGACATGGAAGGTGTCCGCATCGTCTGGGAATATGAGATCCAGTCAGTCGCTGGCGATGTTACTTACCTAACGGGGATGGTGACACTAGTCGCAGTCGATCGGGAAAAAGGTAAAATTATGCGGCAATTACCAACTACGGTCAGAGACGCATTGGTCAAAATGCGGGAGTAGTCGGCAGTTAGATTGCGTTTACGATCGAGCTTTCAGGTTGCTTGGCATCATTTTCAGCACGCCAATAAACTTCTTCTAAACCCACTTGAAAATCTTCTGTCATCCAGACTAAGCCTGCTTGAGTGACTTTCCCCTCATGCATCGTAACCAGTGAAAAGTTCCTAACCGTTCGTTCGATCGTCGAGAGGATGCGTGGGCACCGTGCAGCATTTAGATACACCGTACCAGGTCGCACGACAATCGGCTGTCGCAGACGATCTTTAGTATGTCTGAGTTTGTGGTGCATGTGACCGAAAGTCACCAGGGGAATCGATTTGCCATGGGTTTGCAGGCGCGAAATCGCAGCGGCTAAATCTGGATCGCCATAATCGCCACCAATGGGTTCCCCCCAATCCTTGCCACAGATCGATTCTGGCTCCTCACCTAATCCCGTCGGGCCATTGTGACCGATCATAATCAAATGTTCGCAGGTGGTACTCATCCCCATCTCAACAATCCGATCGATCGATGCCTCAAAACTCCCGATCCCATACCGCTCCTGATAAAAATCTCGGTATTTCCACTCCATCCCACCCCAGCTAAACGGGCGACTGCCGACCACACAGAGATTGAGTCGGGGAAAATCTAACTTGCCATAACCGACCGCACTAGCACCCAAGAGGTTAATCTGCTGCTGAACGCGATCTTCAACTTTGGGGTCGTAAGGACTTTTGCTGCGACCCCAATCGCTGGCTGTATACCAAGCATCATGATTGCCAAAGATCGTCGCTTTGGGCAGATCTAACGCGGCCAAGCGACTGACTAATTCGACCGCTTCATTGCCAAAGTCACCCACAAATAAGACCAAATCGATATCTAAATGCTGGAGGGCGATCTCATCCGCATCCTCCCATTGGTCGTGAACATCTCCCACGATCGCAATTCTAATCGGTTTGGTTGGATTTTCCAGCATGATTTTGATGAGCACTGTACTTGCGCCTTCATCATTATAAGGGAGAAGTACAGCACTCTGTAGCGGTTAGTTCACGGCGTTTTGTAAGTATAAAAGCGATCGAATAACCCGATCGATTCGACTCGACCATTAAAGTTGACTGCGGGGATGGAGATATCCGATCGATAGATGCTAAATAGTCCCCAGTCTTGACGCGTTGTTGTCGCTGCTAGTAACGGTTTAAGCTGGGGTTTGTAGGCTTCGATCGCCGCATGACATGGCTCCTGCACCAACATCCCCAATCCTCCTGGCGCGCGATCGCACTCTGCTCTAGCTAAGTTGCCAGCTTGCTCGACTGCATAATTTTCATAAGCCACTCGATCGGGATTGGTCAAAAATCCCAATCCACCCACACCTACTAGCCCCAACAAGACTATTAGCCAGCTTTTCATACCGTACCCAACTCACACACTAAAATTATTCTACTCCAAACCCTAGACTAATTTATTTAAATCATGCTATATTGGGTCTTACAGTAGAAATATGGCGAGCGTCGCCTAGTGGTTATGGCAGAGGTTTGTGGTGCCTCCACTCGCGGGTTCGAATCCCGTCGTTCGCCCTCTTCGTTTGT
This sequence comes from Chamaesiphon sp. OTE_75_metabat_556, assembly GCF_031378165.1. NCBI lineage: Bacteria > Bacillati > Cyanobacteriota > Cyanophyceae > Gomontiellales > Chamaesiphonaceae > Chamaesiphon > Chamaesiphon sp. OTE_75_metabat_556. Next base: position 2,649 of record NZ_JANNDR010000461.1, on the reverse strand, counting down.
TCAAAAAATCCCTGACTTCGGTCTAGGGATTTTTTGTGTTAGTAATTATTCTCAAATTATCTGAAACTTGGCAACGAAATACTCCTCAGCATACTTGCTGCTTCTTTGCTGACCTGTTGATGCCTTCGAGCATGATAAGTTGGAGAATCTTTGAGTTTAGAAAGTAAATCCTCAAGTAATTTTTTGGCGATACCAGTATTGCGATCTTGGATTTCAATTCTCGCTAACAGAATAGTAGATTCAGGATGTCCCCAATCATGAATATCTTCTTTTAAATGCGATCTAGCGATCGACCATTTACCTAAATTAAATAGCACTTTCGCATACAGTATCGATGCATCACCTTGCAGATGCTTGGGATCTATTTTGAGTAATAATTCTAAATGTCTTGCGGCGACAGCAAATCGCTTCCGATCGAATGCTACCGATGCTGCACCCCATAGAGCATAAGGATTTTTTGGTTCTTTGCTCAATGCTCTCTGATAGGATAGTGCGGCTCGATCGAGATCGCCTAATTCTAATAAGATATTTCCTAGAATTAAGAACTGATAAGCTTTGCCAATGTGTCTAGCGGCAATTCTAGCTCGATATAATTCTTGCTTAAGTTGAATGTGTCTGAGCGGACTGACGATCTTACGAGTTTGAGGTTTATTTTGTCGATCGACAAAATAAACTAAAGCTCCAGGAAAGTAGCATAACAAAACGATCCAAAACCAGCTCGATCGAGTGCGCTTGTCCTGGGAGCAATCGATTAACATCCAAATCCAAAATCCAGTAATAATAAATACCAGTGTTGCTAACATAATGTCTATCGATCGACGCTATTTACCTCGATTACATTATTCAGCCTGCCATTACACAGATCAGGATACAATCTGAATTGTGGAGACAAAGATAGTCAAGACCGCGACATAGAAGACGCTAAAGCCAATTGGCAGGAGTATCAAACTAATGCGAAAACTGAGAACCCTTGAAGAAGCTACTGAAGTCTATTTCCGCGACCATCCTGAAGAAATTGATGATTATCTGACGGAAATTTTCCAAGATTTCGCTGAAGATAATGATACTGGTATATTACTAGCATCATTGCGCGTCCTGGCTCGCGTGCGGGATGTTGGCGATATGGCGGCACAAGTTGGTATGACTAGACAAGGGTTACAACAAGCCTTATCTGATGATGGTAATCCACGATTGAGTAATGTCACCTCGATTGTTAAGGCGATGGGCTATTGTTTGGTACCGCAAAAAATTCCACGATCGCAAGTTAGATAGCTTAACGATAATAAAAAGCGAGTATTATTGTCCTGTCTTTGAGAACTTCAATACACCCTCATCTATCTTTTTGTGACCTTGAATGCGTCCGGCTGATTCGTGTATGTAAGTAAGCTCATAAAGACAAGCGATGCCCACCCGACTATCCTGATTTTAATTTTGTTTGAGATCGGCTTTTTCATGGAGATAGGATTGAATTGTTCAATTAGTTTGCCTTCTCTTTTTTGAGAGTGGTTAATAATTCCTGTAATCGATCGACCTGCTGTGCCTCTTGCCCATATCGCCATGCCGTGTACGATCGAGAGATTTCGGTAACTACCGTACCGATCGAAGACGATCGAGTATCTCTCACGGATTGGGCATATTCCAATGGAGTTTGGGCGGGATGTTTGGGGATAGCAAGATTGGCTAACATTTGTTGATAAATACGTTCGACTGGTGATAACTTTTTCAACCATTGGCGATGTCGCCATTTTTGGATTTGTTGCCAGCTCCACCAGCCACAAAAAGCAACAGAAATCGCGATCGCAATCCCGCTAAATATCCCCAACCAACCTTGGTTAAATAAACCGAAAAATAGCGACATACCGACAACTAACCAGCCGAGTGTTAACGACCAAGCATAGGCCAACCAAGCCGTCACTGGCGAAGGTAGCCAACTAGCCACCCAGTTCCAAAGTTGTTGCAACGTGCTAAAAGTTTGGTCTTCATCGACACCTGGTGGGGTCAAGGGGTGCCCTGGAATCGGGTCGAAGGCAAACCAACCATATTCGGGGAAATAGACCTCTGTCAGGGCATGAGCATCGGTATTGGAGACTTCATAAAATCCGGTGAAGGGATTGAAATTGCCAGGATCGAAGCCGACGACTAATCGTGCGGGAATCCCGATCGAGCGGAGCATCATTGTATAGGTAGTGGCAAAGTGATCGCCATAACCACCCGCTTCGCAACTAGTCGATTTGCCTTCACAGCGGAACAGAAACCAACTGGCTAAATCTTCGCCACTGGGGACACGATCGAGTGTCAGGGGATTTTGGGGGAGGCGATAATGTTGCTTGAGATATTGGGCAAGATAGAGTGCTTTAGCGTAATTAGATGTCAGCGGTTGGCTATCTTTACCGACTTGTTGTTGCGGTGCACGATCGACTAGATCTTGGGTATATGTTTGGAGTTTGGCCGAGATTTTGTCGGGAATTTGCAGGTAATAAGTACTGATTTTTTGGGGGTAATTAGTGCTCGCGCGATCGAGTAATTGGCGATCGCGGAAGGGGACTTGGGATACGACAGTATAAGTCAATCCTTGTTGCAATCCCACTGGCGATCGCAGCGTCTGTTCGCGATCGACCGCCACTTCTGGCGTGGGAAAATACAACTCAT
>NZ_JANNDR010000446.1:0-8301 GCF_031378165.1 Chamaesiphon sp. OTE_75_metabat_556 | reverse complement strand
ATCCCGCATTCCAAAGCCACTTGGACTACTTATCGGTACAGCTTGAGCTTCCATCCCAGCAGCATCTAAGCCAAACGAATTTTGCGGTTCTTTGAGGAAGAACGCACACATGAAGGCGCAAACCAAGGCACCGATACCCATTGACGCAAATAATGTCGGTGCGTCAGTCAAGCTGAAAATAGTCAAATACACGACGCCGCCAAAGTTACCGTATGCGCCGACATTTCCTGCTACTTGTCCGGTAATTTCTTTCTTAATCAGCGGTACGATCGCAAATGTACCACCACAACCAGCTTGGGCGAATAGTGCCGAGAACATGGTGACGCCCACAGCGAGAGGCAATGCCCAGGTTTTATCGATTTGATGTGCTAAGAGATAAGCAACTCCAATCAATGCTGTGACAGTTGTCATCGTCCATTTCCGCGAACCAAATTTATCAGAGATAAAACCACCACTAGGGCGCGAAAAGAGGTTTAAGAAAGGATATGTCGCGGCAATCATCGCAGCGGCAGCATGCTGGAGTCCAAATGTTTTCTCAAAGAAGACGGGTAACATCGATACCGCAGCGAGTTCGGAACCAAAGTTGGTGATATACGTGAATTGTAGTAAAGCGACTTGACCAAATTCATACCGCTCGGCTGGTGCAAATTGCTTTCTACCCAACACGACATCACGATTGACTAACCAAGCCTGATAACTCTGGTACGCATATAAAGCCGCCAGTAAGAACCAAATGAAATACATTTGTCCGGGATTGAGAAAGTGCAGTTTCTTTTGCGCCAATCGCCATGCGAGTAAACCCAGGGCAAAAATCAGCCCGAAGTTCATAATCAATAACCCATAGAAATCTCTAGCACTAGTAACTTCCATCGCGCCGTATTTTTTGGGACGCTTGTATTCTTTCCCAGGCGGCGTATCGGTGACGCTATTGAAGTAAATAACACCGTAGATAGCAGCAATCACGCCAGTCATGACGATTGTCAGTCTCCAGTTAGCATTACCACCAGCTAGAAACGCAGTACCGCCCGCAATTAACGGCAGTGCAAACTCAGCACCAAAAGCACCAAAGTTACCCCAACCACCATAGATACCCTGTGCCATGCCGATATCTTTGGGTGGGAACCATTCGGACACCATCCGAATACCCAGCACGAAGCCAGAACCGACGATGCCCATCAGCAACCGAGCAACCACCATTTGACTGAAGTCTTGGGCTAAAGCTGTCGCGATGCAGGGGACTACTGCAAACATCAATAGAATCGAATAGGTAATGCGGGGGCCATACTTATCGAGTAGGGCACCAATAATAATCCGTGCTGGAATCGTGATTGCTAAGTTGCAAATTAATAATGTTTTGATTTGCGACTCATCTAGACTCAACTCTTTGCCAATGATGGACGCAAAGGGGGCAAAGTTGAACCAGCAAACGAAGGTCAGAAAAAAAGCAAACCAAGTCAGGTGCAAGGTTCGATACTGATTTTTGAATGAAAGTAATCCCTTTAGCATCAGGCAATAGCCCCAAAACAACAACTGAAAACATCGATTAAGCCGTCGGATCGATTGGTAATCGATCTCAGCAAGCCCAACGTTACGGGAATGTTGGGCACCATTTAGTAGTTTTTGTTACCGTTTATTAGTTTGGTTCCGATTATCGCATTTGATCGAGCCGTTTTTTGCATGGCTTCGATCTCGATCGATTCAACTCTAGTAATTAAGTGACATGGATGCTGGGCAAGCACCACCAGGCACTGCCCCTACAGATTGTTAATGGGATGAAATACCTGTAGGGGTAACCTAGAACTAAGATCGTCCTCATTATTTTCGACTGCTAGCCTTCGCTTTTGTCCGAGCGATAAGGACTTGTCCTGCCGATGGACACATTTCGGCTAGTTCGCAGTCGGGACAATTGGGTTTTCTGGCATTACAGATAGCGCGTCCGTGATAGATCGTCATAATCGAAAAATTCTCCCAATCAACTTTGGGAATCAACTTCATCAAATCCTGCTCGATTTTAATCGGATCTTGATGCTTAGTTAAACCAAGTAAATTAGTCAATCGTTTGACGTGAGTATCGACAGTCACACCTTGAATATTACCAAAGGCATGAGCAGAAACCACATTAGCCGTCTTTCTTGCGACTCCTGGTAATGTTAATAGCTGTTCCATTAACTGCGGTACTTCTCCATTAAACTCTTCAACAATCTTGCGACAAGCACCCTGAATATTTTTAGCTTTGTTATGATAAAAACCAGTCGATCGCACCAATTCTTCAATGTCCAAAATATCTGCATAAGCCATCGATCGAGCATCGGGAAATCTCGCAAATAACGCTGGCGTCACTTTATTTACCCGCTCGTCAGTACACTGCGCCGAAAGGATAGTAGCAACTAATAATTGCACGGGAGTCGTATAATCTAAGCTACAAGTGGCATCTGGATACAATCGCTTCAGTCTGAGCAATACTTCTAATGCTCTTTTCTTTTTAGATGTCCACTGGCGATCGATACTCATTTGATATTTATTGGCTAAATTGGGACTTATTTTTGAGGCTCACTTTGCATTTGCGACCATTCGCGATCGGATAATGGCCGAATGTCAAACTGTACTTGAAAATGACTGGCAGCCGCACTCACTAGCGCATCAATAATCCGATCGATAGTTAGTGCTAAGATTGCTGGTGATGGTGGCGCAATCGATTCGCCAAATACTTCTTCAAATAATTCTGGATCGGGATTGAGTCGCATCGAACCATGCTGAAGGACTACTCCAGATTTAATCAGTTGGGCACTCCCAATCAGTTTATAACCATCTGCACATACGAGATCCGCACTAGTAGCTGTGCCGAAACAATTGGGATTGTGAATATAACCCGTTCCTGCCATACCATATTCTAGATCGACGCCGATCGATCTCCAGCCATCAATTAAGAACTGACAAATCTGCTGATATGTTTCCACTCTTTTACCTGTAAATTCCGAACCGATGAAGGCATAAGTCAGATCGCCTTGATGCAATACCCCGCGCCCGCCCGTCGGACGTTTGACGAGATCTATAGATCGATGGTGCCATCCTAGCGATCGCCAATATTCGGGGTAGTGTTGTTGGTGATATCCTAGAGAAATCGTCGGACTCGACCAGGTGTAAAACCGCAATGTCGGTGGAATTTGGCCTAGAATATGTTGTTCTAATAACCACCGATCGATCTGCATTTGCAATTGTCCGGTAGTCTCGATCGGTGGAACTAGTCGCCAGATTGTAGTTGGATTCGTCAATCGATCGCCTTCCAATTGCAGATGGGATTAAGATCTAGTTGTGTTCTACTGCGAGGTAGAGCGGGTTTGAATGAGATTTTTGGTGCGATCTACATTAGTTGCATAAACCCGCCGCTATAGATTAATAATATACTCGTCCCTATTCCCTATCCCCTAGAGATGCGTTTACCCCTACCTCAATTTAGCATTGGTGCTAAAAATCCTCAGCATATCGCTGAGGTAATCGAGACAGCTACAGGCGAATTTCTGGCTCAGTGTCTCGAACCCGAAGATCTCAAATTGGCAGTGATGCCGACCTTTGGCAGTATCGTCAAGGCTGCTGATGAGGAATCGGGTAATCAAATTTTTGCGGTGGTTTATCATGCTACCACTGCGCCGATCGATTCGGTGCATCGCGCTCGTGCCTTGGGGATGTCGCTCGATGAATTGCGCGAAGAACAACCCCAGATCTTTGCGATGCTCAAAACCGAGTTTAAAGCGGCGATTATCGGCTTTGAGGACGATAAGGGGCAAATGTATCAATATCTCCCTCCGCGCCCGCCCCAAATCCATCAGGGCGTGTATGAGTGCGACAAAGAAGAGATTATCCGCTTTAGCGAACAGTTAGAATTTCTGCGGACACTATTGCAGGTACAAGGTGCGCCAGTGGAGGCACTGACTGCTGCCACCATCCGTGAAATTCATCAGTTACGATCGCGAGATCGATCGTGGTTAGTCACCGCTGGACGCACGGTAAGTTTGATTCTCAAAGATGACTATGATAGGTTGCGCTATGTGTTGTCACAAATTCGCTAACATCAGTTTAGCAGCCGAGCGGAGATCCATTGCCACCAAAAGAACCCCGCTTATTGCATAAGTGAGGTTCTTTTGTCAAGTGCTAATCCATTTATCTTTACACTTGGGCTAACTACCAGAGCAATTAGTTGACATCCACTAAAGCTTTGGCTGGGAGTCCAACTGAAGCAGAAGGATCGGTAGCTAACAAACTAGCTACTTGAGGTACTGTTGCTAGCTGTTGAGATCCCAAAATCAACCCGCCGAGATTGTTGCTGCGATCTGTAACCGTCCAAGATTGCTTGGTGGCAACAGGTTGCAAGCTGCTGGTCACATAAGTACTCTTACGGCTGGCGACTGTAGTTGAGTCGGTAGTCGTAAAGCTCTTCTGACCGGGCTTGATCGCTGCTATGTTAATCGCAGAATTGGGCTGTTTAGCAGTTAGTAGCGTTTCGCCAGGAATGCTAAATTTCGGTGCGCTGGACGTGTATGCCTGAGCGGTAGCTAATTGTAAGCTGGCTCCATTGACCGACGAGCTAGGTAGACTGGCAACAGTTGTTGGCGATACAAACTGTGTGAGTGCCAACATCGGATTGGTTTTGGGTACAGTTGCTGTGGTGACTGATGCCGCAATTGGTTGACTGTTGAGGTCGTTACCGAGTAACCGTTGCAATCCAGATGGAATCGCGGCAATCGGATCGAGCGATCGGATTGGAGTAGTAGCTTGTGGTGAAACTACGTTTGAGAGGATGGTTTTGCTTGCTTTTGGGGGAATTGTCGCGATCGGATTGAGAGCAGATGGTGCAGTTTTGTCGATCGTCGGTGCGCTAGCTGTGACGGGCATCCGGTCGAGCTTCTGCATCAATTCTGGTCGGACGACTGGAAATGGATCGATGGCAGTTTTGGCAGCCATCATGGCTGACAATGGTGTCGGCGCGCCGATTTCGGTCGCGACTGGAGTCGATCGAACTACAGCTTTGGGTGCAACTTTGGGCGCAAATTTACTAGCTGTATTGCCGTTACTGTTGCCAATATAGATCCCTGGCACTGGAATCGGTGACGATGAGGGATTGATGGCGCGAGATAGGGCTGAGGCAACATCATTATTCTGCCGATTTTGCGGCTGGAACTTAGTTGCTTTAGCGGAGAGATTTTGCTTTTTGAGCGATGGTGAAATGACGCTAGAGGCATAGGTGCGGCGATGTGGGCGAATCTCGATCGCCGCACTAGGTGCTGGCACCGCAGGTACTGCCATCGAATTGATGGCTAGTTGGCGAACGGCTAAATCTGGCGTAGGCGCAACCCGATTGACTAACTCGCGATCGATCCTGGTGCCTGAAGTTTTAATCGTACTCCACTGCGATACTTGAGCCGGTGCTTTTTGAGTGACGCGAACTGCTGCTGGTTTGGTTGCCGCACGAACGCACAAGGTGCTAGATAACAATAATGCTGTTCCCAACACACCAAGACTAGGCTGCAACCAGGTAAGCCAAATTTTTAACATTTTTGAATTAGCTCTATATGTAATGGAAATTTTTAGTTACTATCACTTACTTTGTAACTACTCACTCCCTCTGAGGCTTTGCCAATCCCAATCGAAAGGATCGAGCGGCTACTTCTAAGTGGAGGTTGGAGTGAAATTGTACCGGCGTCTTTTTGGTCGATCGGCATCCAGAACAACGTTATGGGTAAATTTCTAGCTGACCGATTACTCTATCTTGGCTAGCTATGGTGAAAACTGTTGGAAACTATCTTCATCCTAGCCATCCGAAATTAAACTTGGTAAGTTTACAGTATTGTGATGCTGACACCGTCATTGTATCACGCTTTTTTTACAACCATATCGGTATTTATGCTGGTATTATCCAGATCCCAATGGCTCCAGTCCGCATACCAGCAGCTAAGTACAGAGCTTGAGGATGCCAATTGATGACCGTAAATCCACTGACGATCGGCAGGTTCAAGATCTGCTCGATTTGACCATCTAATGTCCACAGACAGGCATAACCATCGGCACCAGCAGTAGCTAATATCGGCGCGATCGGATGTGAGATCGTCGCGATGACAATATCCTGATGGCCGGATAAAGACAACCCATTCCAGGTGGTGGCATCAGCACTCAATGTCCACAGGACGATCGTCTCGCCACTAGCTACCGCTAGACTGGGAGGATCGGTGCCCTTGAGCCAAGCGAGCTGGCGAATTTTGCCCGGACAACCCTGCAATGTCCATTGCTCGTCGGGCTGCTGCCAATCGATGAGTGTCAAGGTGCGATCGAAATTACCGATGGCTAGATAGCGACCGTCTGCCGACCACGCCAGCTTGAGACTGGTCGTATCGACGGCTAGATGGTCGCTGGGGGCATTTGGCTCGATTGCCGACCACATTTGCACGCCTTTGTCGCCAGCCGCTGCGATGCGATCGCCGCTAGGATGCCAAGCTAGATCGAAGACTGAAGATCGATCGAGCTGCCATGCCGCGATCTTTGTAGACGTCAGCACATCCCAAATTTGGACTTGCGCGCCATAACTGATGGCTAAATATGGTGCGGTGGGGTGCCAGACTAAGTGCTCGATCCACTCATCAATGTCGATCGTGGCGGCTAGTTGTGGTGGTAATGCTGCATCGGATCGATCGCAATTCCAGATTGCTAATTTCCCAGCTTGGCCGCCAGCGGCCAACCAGCGACTATCAGCACTAAAAGCCATCTGTGAGATCGCGCCATCACCAGCCGGAGACTGCAAGACGACGAGTTCGCCTAGCCCATGATTCCAGACAACTTCACCAGCCGCCGAACTAGCTGCCCACCCGCGACCGTCTGGCGCGCAAACTAATGATGTCACCAGATCGCCCAGTTGACCTTGCCAAGCTAAATGTAGTTCCGATTGCCAGTTTTCGATCGACATGTTATCGATTTAATAGTGGGTCGATCGCGCGATCCCTGCTGCACTAAATATAAAGAAATTACCAGCAGTAACATCCATGCCTAAAATCCAAGCTAGGATGACTACTACTGGTAACTTTCAAGAAATATGGCTCAAGTCAGACTTGAACTGACGACCAAGGGCTTATGAGTCCCCTACTCTACCGACTGAGCTATTGAGCCGTGTTATTTAACGTATACTATCATAGCATAGAAAATGCGCTGTGATGACAACGATCTTTTGAATTTAGCCAGTTCCGATTCAAGCTAGTCGCGACCAACCAGCTTTGGGCGATTTCGGTAGTGATCTAGCAACCCCGCCTATCAGATCCACTCTCAAAAATTCAACTATTAGCTGGTAGATGTGCCATCGGATTGACTGCATTACCACCACTAGGGCGAATTTCAAAGTGCAAGTGCGAACCAGTGCTATGTCCGGTACTACCCATCCGGGCGACCTGTTGACCCTGACGCACACTCTGGCCGCTGCTGACTGACAACTCACTGTTGTGTCCGTAGCGGGTAATCGTACCATCGACATGGCGGATTTCGACTAGGTTGCCATATCCAGATTTATAGCCAGCAACCACTACCGTCCCATCTGCAGCCGCATTAATTGGCGTACCGATTGGGCCGGCAATATCGATCCCCTTGTGCATTCTGCCCCACCGCCGACCGAATCTGGAGGTAAGGATGCCTTTCGTCGGCCAAGAAAAGCCGATATTTGTTTCACCAGTTGCACTGGGCAAGCGATCCTCAGGACTGACGACATCGCCTTCCGATCCACCATTGTTGGGAGCTGCATAGGGAGACGCAGTGGCAACGGCTTTAAAAGTTCGTTGCTTGGGTGGGGCAATCTCGATCTGGACTGAGGCTTCACCGTTAAAGTTTAAGTTGCTGCCACTGGGAGGGTTAACTACCGAGGTGGGATAAGTGCGCGGGGGATATGATTGAGCGATGAGTACTGACTGCTTTTGCCCAGACTGCTCTGGCATCGCCGAAATATCGTTACGGAGCTTGTCGATAGCTGCGGTGGGAGTAGCTGAGGAATTATCGGCTCGATCTACTGGACTGGTGGATTCGGCGGCTACTACGGTAGCGGGGTAATTAGCGGGGATAGTGGCAATACCGAGTAAAATGGTCAATCCCAGCATCACTTTGGAGGTGCGGCTCCGATGATTACCAAACACAGAGACAATTTTTGCCATACCCGACGACCGCTCGGTGCTTGGTGCGGAAGCTGAACTCACCAATACATCTCGATCCACACTTGGGTGATGACCTAATTTATCTTGCTGTGTAATTTCGGGTTTCAACAAAAATGACCTCCTA
>NZ_JANNDR010000307.1:0-6603 GCF_031378165.1 Chamaesiphon sp. OTE_75_metabat_556 | reverse complement strand
CACCATCTTCACATAATGTCCAGCCCCACCTTTACCGATATACGCTACACATGGACCATCGTCCACCTGAGCGGCGATTTTTGTCAAAATGGGTTCAAGATTACGATAGGCAGTTTCGGTGCCGCCTGGCATCATACTGGGGCCATTGAGCGCACCTTCTTCACCACCACTGACACCCATCCCGATAAAGGTAAATCCCAATCCTTCGAGATCTTTAGTGCGACGCTCGGTATCGGTAAATAGTGAGTTACCACCATCGATGATGACATCACCTGGTTCGAGAAAAGGTTTGAGTGAGTCGATCGTGGCGTCGGTAGCTTGACCAGCTTTGACCATTAGCAGGATTTTGCGAGGGGTTTCGAGTGCCGCACAAAAATCTTCTAACTTATATGTAGCAATGACTTTTTTCCCCTGGGCGCGGGTTGCCATGAACTTTTCGGTTACACTTCCCGTCCGATTGAAAATGGCGATCGGAAAGCCATTACGCTCGACGTTGAGGGCTAAGTTTTCACCCATGACAGCTAAACCAATCACACCGAAGCTTTGTAGAGACATAAAATATTGGAAATACTGGAGATGTAGGGTTCGATCGTTCTTCACCTCACACCTTAGCTCGATCCCCATTTTTTGGGGGATTTTAGATAACTATTTGTAAAGTTGGTTGGGAGTTGGGAGTTGGGAGTGATGCTTGCGCTCTCAATACTAAACAAGAAAGAGCGATCAAAGTATTTCGATCGCTCTTTCTTTAGTCAGGCAACTAGTTAATTCTGGTCGAGTTGGTTTTTGAGGTTTTCGAGGATGCCCCAGCGACTGTCGAGCTGTTTGACTTCAACTGGTTTGGGCACAGGTGCCAATTCTACTGGCGTAATTCCCGCACAATCTAGATTGCAGAGCTGTCGGAGTGGCAAGGATAGACATAGTTGCTCGTACAGCCAAACATCGGGCGGGAAGTGACCATCTGGGGGCAAAGAATCAATTAAGTCTTCGGGATCGGTTTTGATATCCATGCCGCGACGATCTGGTTCTGCTGATTCTGCTTCCAGCCAAATTACTTCTTTGGTATCTAGCATCAGTCGATGGTTGTATTGCTGCAAGCAGCGATCGCATTTGAGGGTAATAATTGTCTCTGTCTGTGCGGACACATCCAGGTATGTCCCCCCGTGCTTGACCACGATCTTACCCCTGACTGGTGTAAGGGTATCAAACTCTGGAATTAGTCGATCGACAATAATTTCTAGGGTGCGATCAGGTCGATTTGCTAGTTGGGGAATATACAGTGGTTCCATCAGTCAAGTAGGAATGTAAGTGTAAGACTAATCGAAGCTGGTAGCTTGGCATTTTATGAAGGTTGGCAAGCTTCTGTCAACATCCAACTAATGACAATTCTTCAGCCGCTATTCTTGATGCTCTTGCTCTTCTGGCGATTGCGCTAATTTTACGACCAACCGCCGATCGGGTTCTTGCCCGCGACTATAAGTTGAGAGATCGCCATAACTGGGATCGCTATCGAAAAAAGTGTGCATTTGACGGCGTTCGGCAGAAGACATCGGTTTCAGCACGACTTCGTTGCCATGTTCGCGGACTTGAGTAGCGGCTTCGTCGGCAATGCTTTTGAGGGCGATCGCGCGGCGGTGGCGATAGCCATCTAATTCGATCGTATATCCAGCTTGGAGATCTGCCTCTTGATGAATATTCAGGCTCGCATTGGCCAGATATTGAATCGCATCGATCGTCGCACCCTCAGTCCCAATTAAGATGTCGATTTGGGCGGGTGTCAGGTTGTCTGGCTCGATCGTCAGCCAGTAATTGGGCGGGCTAGTTTCGGCGGGTTGTTGGGTATCTACTGCTGTCGCGATACCAGATAAGCTCAGTAGTTGCTCCAACCACTGTTTGCCACGGTCTAAACGTTGATCGGTCATTGGGAGAGAGTGAATAGTGAATAGTGAATAGTGAATAGTGAATTGCTGAGAGTAATTATAGATAGAGATTAGATTTTGATGTCATCTTCCCTAACTATTCACTTTCCACTTTTCACTTTCCACTAATATTAGGTTGCTTTCTTTTTCTTATTCTTCTCAAAGGGGATTTCTTCGCGATCGCTATTATCTTTGGGCTTTTCGCTTTCTTGTAGATCTACCAATTTCTGAAGTTCTGGCGGTAGGGGTTCGCGATTGACTAGATAGGTTTGCGCTAGTTGGAAGACATTCCCGATCGCCATGTACATTAGGACGCCCGCTGGGAGGGGGAAGAATAAAAACATCCCCGAAAAAATAATCGGAGTGAATTTATTGACAGCTTGCTGGGCTTGTTGTTTTTCGGCTTCAGTATCACCTGCGCCAGCCATTGCGGGAGTTGGGGTGCCACTCGATAAGTTTTGGCTGACATAGAGACTCAAACCGAAGAAGATGATCATCGCGATGATGTCCCAGTGGATTTTGCCATCGGGATCGACCGCACCGACATGCCCGAGCGCATCGATAAATAGGAAGCCAGTATTGGCTGCAATCCCAGGAATCGTCCCTTTGAGGGTCACATCTCCAGGTGCGATCGCTTCGATTTGACCATCTGGCGTAATTTTGACATTTTCGGTTCCCTTAGTTATCGTCCACTCAGGAGCAAGTTTGGAATCGGGATATTGAGCTGTTAAATCAGTAAACGGCTTACCATCGATGCCTTTAAAGTCAACTTTCGCTTTTTGACCGACACCAACCACATTTCCCGTTGGAATATTCGCAATTACGGGCGTGTGAATATTAGTCGTAAAGTAAATATTGTGCGGTTCGCTGCTAAATACTTGCGGCTGAACTTGAGCGATCTGTTCGCCAGGGACGACTTGCAGATTGACATTGTATTCCACATTGGAAAATGGCGATCCCCGCAAGGTGGCAAATAAGGCAAACAACACCGGCATCTGGAGTAATACTGGTAGACAGCCAGCCAAGGGGTTGCCAAACTCCTTGTAGACGTCACTCATCGCCTGTTGTTGTTTGGTCGGATCGTCTTTGAATTTCTGCTGAATTTCCTTGACCCGCTTTTGCATCAATGGTTGCGAGATTTTGGTCTTGCGCATGTTCCGAATCGAACCTGCACCCAATGGATAGAGCGCGAAACGAATGACTAAAGTTAGCGCGACGATTGCGAGTCCATAGCTAGGCACGATTCCATAGAAAAAATCTATGATCGGCAGCATGATGTTGTTGGAGATAAATCCGATTCCAAAGTCCATTGTCAACTAGAGGTTAGGGTATAGGGTATAGGGTATAGGGGTTAGATTCTAGAAAAATAGGGCTGACAGAAGATAAATCGGCACTATTCCCTATTCCCTATCCCCTATTCCCTAATTAAGTAGTTTGAGCGGCAGCTTCAGCTTTTTCGGTTACGCTCAAGAGCGGTTGTCCGGTTTTGGCTAGCACCCGTTCGTTGATATAGTCATATATTTCCCGATAGCGAGGTAGAGAGCGCAACTCTAGACGACTACCGTCTTTGAGGGTTACTACCATGTCTCCCCAAAATCCTAACCCACGCGGGATAGTTACTGCGTCAGTAATTTCCGAATAGACAAGATCGGTTCGATCTTTGCCCATCCAACCACCAATTACCGAAATCCGCCGATCGGTAATCTTGTAGCGGAGCCAGATTGCCCTCACGATCGAGCCGATCGCCAAGGGGATAAACACTACAAATACCGATAAAACTACGTGAAAAATCAGATCCCCAATGTGGGGACCGCCTTCATAAAACGTTTCTTCTTTAATGCCCATCAAGTACCTCTGCGGCTGCCAACAACTGCTCTAATTCTCGCAAAATTTCGACGTATTCGCACCCCCGTGCTGAAGGTCGGACGCCAATTACTAATGACCAGCCGCTGGCAATCTGCGGTAAAAGTTGACGGAGAGCCGCTTTCACTTGTCGCTTGAGGAGATTGCGCACGACTGCTTTTTTACTCACTTTTTGACTGACGGAAATCCCAAACCGAGTAGCAGGCAGATTTTCGGTAGCAGATGGCGGCTGTTTCAAACTTCTAAGTGTCAAATGCACTTGTTGATGACGTTTGCCATGCTGATAAACTTTTTGAAAATCTTGCCTGCGTCTGAGTCGATGGGGTTTAGGCAATGACACGAGTTGCTACTCTATCCATTGACCCAAACCTATACAGACAGGCGATGCCGACCTCTAGCTCTGCGCGCTTTGATCACTTTTTGCCCAGTGCGGGACCGCATCCGCGCTCTGAAACCAGATGTTCGCTTTTGTTTGCGGTTAGTACCGCCGAGAGTACGCTTTGTCATACTTGGATCCGCTCGAATTAATTAAATAAGAATACTTGAAGAAGGCAAAAAAGCCACAATGTCCTAGTATAGCAGCTATCGTCGGCGATCGCGTATTTCGGAGTTGGGAGTTAGGAGAATGTAAATTAAAAGAAAAAAGTTTACACTTTAGATCGATCGACTTTGGGTGATAAATTTGACATCAATCCAGCTAAGACTCCCAAGAAAATCAATCCCAGCAATCCCGAAATCGGATTGCCATTTATACCCGTAATCCAGTCCGAAACTTGACCGGAATATTTAACCATATTCCCAATATTGACAATATAGTAAGTCCACACCATCCCAGCGTGAAGACCGATCGACATCCCTAGTAGATTACTATTTTGACGTTTGGCAATAATGACGATCGTCCCCAGCAAACACAATCCCGGAAATTCAGGGAAAGAAGCCAGGATAACTGGAATCGGCTTGAGAAAATGGAGCGCAGCATATAGGCTGGCATCGGCGATGAGCGCAATTAGTGGTGTATAGTCTCGCTCCAATTCATCCAACATCCAGCCTCGAAAAAATAACCCTTCTGCTAAACCGACACCTAATGCAGTTGCGGAGCCTTCTAGTGCTAATTGGGAAATTGGTAATCGGGGTGATTGCCATGTCAACCAGCCGAGTAAACCTTGGGTGACAAATAAGGCTAAAGCAAATCCAGCACCGATCGCGATACCTTTGAGTAATAATAATCCATTCTGACGGGTAAAGACTAAACCATAACGAGCATAAAGATTAGGATGCTGATAAACTTGTTTACCCCACCACGGGAGCAAGGCGATAAACTCGATCGCGAGTAATCCCATTGTCAGGATGGAGAGTAAATTTTTGGTACCGGGATCTTCGAGATTTTGGGTATTGCCCATCACTAGATATATCAGTGCCAATCCAGGCAGCCATAAGAGAGCGAGCACCAAGAGGAAGCTCAACATCCTACCTGGTGCGGGGTAATTTTTAATGTGACTTAGATTTATTAACATGATGGTAGATAGAAGATCCAAAATTTTCAGCCGCCACCATCAGATTAACTCAAACTACTATCGAATTTGAACTGCGATCAAACTCTTAGATAATGGGCAGGTCTAATCCTAAAGCCTAATCTGCAAGCTCGATCGTGCTAATCAAACCGTGACTTTTGAGGACATCACAGTAATGTTCGGCATATTCTTGATTGCAAGTAATCACTAGTGCCATTCCATATTGATGGGCTTCCATCATGATATTAATTGCTTGAGGTGCCGAGAGGTGGGGGATGGTAGTTATCAATACCTCGACTACATGTTCCATCGCATTGAAGTCATCGTTGTGGAGGAGCACGCGATAATTGGGTGCTAGTTTACAGATGGTTGACTGCTTTTCGATAGTTTCTGTATAACTCATATGCCAGTAGATTAAAGTCGGTGGACAGTAGCCAGTAAACAAGCGATCGACCATCATTACCAACGCAGATTATTGCCATTGCTGAATGTGAAGCGGCTGACGATCGGGTCGGATTGCAATCTATCGATTGACTTATTTACTACATCATCTATTTTACCCAATCGTTAATGGGAGCATCCCACTTTTTATTACTCTTTTGTAGAATAATGCATCAAGAACCACTCATCAGGCAGTTCAGCGATCGATGTTGTTTTTATCTGTCAGGATTTTAAAAAGTGGGATGCTCCCCATTTGATTGACGTGTTGCCCATTCCCATAAATCATTGATTGCTGGTTCTGCTGCGGCCGCTACTCGTTGATTTGTTTTCTGAAAAGTGGAGACTATTGCACCTTTGATTGAAGCTATCGTTAAAGTAGCTCGATCTAATCTCCGAATCGAGCTACTTACTGTTCTTCGAGTTCGATCGATCCAAATTAGGTAGCGATCGAAGATCGGGGATGCTAGGAAAGGTTTATTTGCAAAGGTCGTAGACCCAAAATCCCGCTTCCGCTCCAAGAGGGGGTCACTTAGTTCAACTCACCCCTACTGGCATAGATCCTTTTAAATCCTACCGGCATCTCAATTAGACAGTTTGCAGGGCAATATTCGTCGAATTGGCGGTCAAAACTTACATGTCTGCACCTTCGATAATTCATTGGAGAGAGGCGATCGATAAATACAAAGTTGATTCGATCGAGCCTACCCGATCGGCTTTAAAAATAACCCGACTTCTTCCAAGAAGTCGGGTCGATCGCATCACTTTTTAACTAACCTAACCGATACTAGAAGGCTCTTTTTCTTTAGCTAAGAACTTCTCTAACTCAGTCAATGCCTCAGCATCTACTTTAGTTTGCATTGGGCAGAATTTAG
>NZ_JANNDR010000405.1:0-1743 GCF_031378165.1 Chamaesiphon sp. OTE_75_metabat_556 | reverse complement strand
TTCAATCTGTTAGCTGACAATATATCAGTTACGCTAGAGAGATACTTATCGATTGTCAAGCTAGATATTTAAGCGATAGATATATGAAATTCCGACAAGAAACCATCCTCGTTTTCGGTGCAACAGGTCAGCAGGGCGGATCTGTTGCAAAGGCTTTACGATCGCAAGGTTGGCAGGTCACGGCATTGGTTCGCGATCCGACTAGCGATAAGGCAAAGGCACTCGTAGACCAAGGAATCGAGCCAGTTCGTGGCGATCTAGCAGATATCCAATCGATCGAGGCGGCGATGACAGGTGCTTATGGCGTGTTTAGCGTTCAACCCAGCTCTGGTCAAGGGGCAGCCTATGGTGTGACCGATGAAGAGGAGATCCGGTACGGTAAGGCAATCGCCGATCTTGCAGTAGCCAAAGGCGTTCGTCATCTCGTCTATAGTTCGGCAAACGCTGCGGGGGCGACTAAAACTGGCATTGGGCACTTTGATACCAAAAGTGAGATCGAGGCGCATATTCGCGCTCTGGAGATTGTCAGTACCATCATCCGTCCGAGTGCGTTCATGGAAATCTTGACACTACCTGGCATGGGTCTCGATCGCGGCGAGTTTGCGTTCTTCATGAAACCAGATCGATCCATGCAATTTATCGCAGTCGAGGATATTGGCAAGATCGTTGCCGGAATCTTCGCCGCTCCCGATCGTTTCGGGGCGCAGACGCTTGAGATTGCTGGCGATTCAGTAACGGGAGATGAACTGGCTGAAAAATTCAGCCGGACAGCAGCTCGTCCCATCGTCTATCATCGCTTTGCAGACAGCCTACTCGCAGAAAATGCTTTCCTCGGCGGTTTAGCTAGGCTTGTCGATCTAGGTCGTCTAGCTGGTAATGCCGATATTGCGTCGCTGCGAACAGAATTCCCCGGACTACTCACGATGGACGAGTGGCTGGCGGGTGCTGGCAAGCCCACACTGTTAGCGGCAATTCAGGCTAGTGGTAGCGAAGTTGCACTGCGGTGAAAACAGGTAGTCGAACACTTTTGCTGAGTTTGTTGAGTTTTGCTAAATCTTCCCGATCGAGTTAATAAAAGGATAGCAAAGTATTAGTATCTATAAACAGTCACATACTTGAATTGTCTTAAAGTTGAAAACGATTGTCACCTTCATCAATTGAGTCGATCGAACTAATTTGGGCAGCGATCTCTACTTACTATCTAAGTCTAGCTATTGAATTAATTCCCGATCTTTGGTTTCGATAATTAATGGCATAGCCAAAATACCTAGTAGCGGGATAAAACCAACCAAAAAAAGTAGTTTTAGTGCGGTTTCGAGCGGGTTAGCCGATTGAGATGCTACGCCACCAACAATAAATGGGCCGATCGCCGTAATCAATCTACCTGCATTGTAACAAAACCCCGCTCCAGTTCCTCGCAGCCGCGTGGGAAATAGCTCTGGTAGGTAGTAACTAAACGATCCAAAAATTCCAGATACTGTCAAGCCGATCGCAAAATAAAACCACGACCATAACTGGATCTCAGGGGGAGCTTTCGAGCCAAATGCTAAAATTAATGAGGCACTAGATAGACCAAAATAAATGCCAAACATCCATTTTCGCCCTAGATATTTGGCAGTAGGGATCGTCAGCAAAGTACCGATGAGTCCGCCAGCATTGAAGGCATAAGTCAGTGAAGTTTTCCAGGTTTCAATATTAGCTTGAATTAATTTGAGATCCGTTAGCCCTTGGGACTTGACACCC
>NZ_JANNDR010000397.1:0-2251 GCF_031378165.1 Chamaesiphon sp. OTE_75_metabat_556 | reverse complement strand
CGATCCGGCTGAAAGGTTACGATTATTCAGCCGATGGAGCATATTTTATAACCATTTGTGTCCGTCATCGTGAATGTCTGTTGGGTGAAATTCATGATGGACAGATGATTCTAAATCAGTATGGTTCGATCGTTAGAGATGTTTGGGAAGATTTACCAGATCGAGTGTCAGACATAAATCTCGATGAATATGTCATTATGCCAAATCATTTTCATGCAATCATATTAATTAACAAATCCCCAGAGTCAACAGAAATTCACAAATATTTAGATGTCGATGATATCAAGGCGCGTCGGAAAATGATTTTACCAAAAGTTGTCGGCAGATGTAAAATGTTAGCAGCTAAGGCAATTAATCAGAGCCGTGAAATTGAAGGATCGTTCTGGCAACGTAATTATTATGAACGTGTGATTCGGAGCGAAGAAGATTGTCAGATTGTTCGACAATACATCATCAATAATCCCATGCAATGGGAAATGGATGAGCATTATATCGATCGAGCGTATTCAGAATAAATAAAGTAGGGGTAATTCACGAATTACCCCTACCTTTATTTATTCGATCGTTGCAGGGCTATTGGTTCAGATCGATCGAATGTTGGATATAATAGTGCTAGAGCTAGAAAGGATGAATAAATCATGCCAGAGCAACTAGAAGAACGGCTGACATTATTAGAAGCTGAAGTCGATCGACTAAAACGTAAAATCGATCTAAATGCAGCCGATTTACCTTGGTGGGAAAAAATAGCTGGAACCTTCGCTGAAAATCCTGCTTATGATGAAGCAATGAAATTGGGGCGTGAGTATCGAGAAGGCGATTCCGCAAAGCGGAGGCTACGCCAACGGACAACTGCTGTCGATGCAATAGACGAATAAATGTATATATTAGATACAGATCATCTTAGCGTTTTAGAGCGTAAAGGAGCTAATGCACAACCTCTTTTGCAGCGAATGAGGGCGATCGATCCAGCTCAAATTTCGACAACCATCATTAGCTATGAAGAACAAATGCGAGGATGGTTGAGCTATATCGCTAAAGCGCAAACCGAGGATAAGCAAGTTGAAGCTTACAAACAGCTCAAGAATCAACTGATGAATTATTGTGCTATTCCAGTGATTGAATTTGATTTGAATGCGGTTAGAGAGTTCAATCGCCTCAGAAAGATATATCCAAGGCTCGGCAAAATGGATTTGAAAATTGCAGCGATAACTATTGTCAATCGCTCTATCTTACTAACAAGAAACTCACTTGATTTTGGACAAATAGCAGGGTTGTCAATTGAAGATTGGACGACTCCCATAGCGAATAGGTATTGATAATCGATTAGGCTTTTTCTATGATAGGCGATGGGTGTTAGTTCGTTGGCGGTAGCGGAGCGTTTGCCCTGCAATAGCCTCCGCTTTGCTCCAGTCGATCTGTTTTTATTCGATCTGTTTTATCGGTGGCTTGATATAATAGACGTAGCGACTAAAGTAGAGTATCTGATATGAGTACTAGATTAGAAGTTCAGTCAGCGATCGAGCAATTACCCAAAGGCGAAATTCGCGATCTGTCAAAGTGGCTGCAAGAATATCTCGATGAAGAGTGGGATCTTCAGATTGAATCAGACTTTGGAGCGGGGAAACTCGATCGTCTAATTGCCAAAGCAGAGTCAGATATTGCCAATAATAACGTAAGAAATCTAGATGAAGTCCTCGACAACCTCTGACTTTTGGCAAGCCTATAAAGAATTGTCACCAGCCATGAAAAGACGGGCAAAGAAAGCTTACAAACTGTGGCAAGAAAATTCACTGCATCCCTCCTTGCATTTTAAGAAGGTTGGTAAAAAACTTTGGTCTGTTCGGATTAGTGGTGGATGTCGCGCCTTAGCATTGAAAGAAGGTGACGATTATTATTGGATTTGGATTGGCGAACATAACGAATACGAGCAATTTTTGAACTAATTAGTTTTTGCCTAACAATTCTAACGATTCCCTAGCGTGACGCTCCGCGAACGAATTGTCGATCGATTATGCCCAATTATTCAATCGATATTGATACTCGTTCGCGTAGCGTGTCAACGGCGATCGATCTGATTTATGATTCAGGGATGTTACGCGATGGGTGTTGGTGGATTCGTTGGCGTAGCCTCTGCGAAGGCAGACGCTGTGCGAACGGCTTTGCCGAATCTTTGTTTGGATTCGATCGATTAGGTTTTGACTACACTACGCGAATGGGAGTTAGTAGGATCGATCGTCAACCAACTTCAGTT
>NZ_JANNDR010000312.1:0-4686 GCF_031378165.1 Chamaesiphon sp. OTE_75_metabat_556 | reverse complement strand
CTGGGATCGAAGTAGTGTTTTTTCTGGCTGTTACAGGAGTCGCACCGAGTTTGGAGGTTGCTGATATTGTTGCTACTAACCGATGCGAGGGGGATAATACGATCGATAGTTTGGTAGTCTGCCCACAGCTTTGACACTGATAGTTGTCGCGGTTGAAGACATATTCCCGCACTTCTTTGGGGAAGCTAATTCGTTTGGATTTTTCTGACATATTATTTTAAGAGATCGAGGTTGGGGAAGGGGGTGGAGTTGAAGTTAGACAGCAACCGCCGAGTGTGGAAGACACACAAGCGGCGATGGCCAGATTTGTATAGACAATAGATCCACAATATGCGAAGATCGAAAGAAATAAGGCTCAAGAAATAATGTCTTCTTCAGTATCTCGCGCTCCTCGCGATAGTAGTATGAATATCCGTCTTAACCATCAGCAACGGGATGCGATCGATCGAGCTGCGAGTTATCTGGGTAAAAATCGGTCGGATTTTGTGCTGGAGATCGCCTGTCGGGAAGCAGAACATGTATTGCTAGATCGAGCTTATATTGCCGTCGGGGAAGAGACGTTCGCTACTCTTTATCAACTGCTGGATGCTCCACCCGCACCTTCAGCGGGTTTGCGTAAACTCATGCAGGTTAAAGCACCTTGGGCTTAGCACAATTACCCTTGCAGCCACCAGTACCTTTAACATCTACCCATCTAGTGACAGATTTTGATTGTGGTGTAGACTCGCTTAATGAATGGCTGTGCAAACGGGCGTGGAAAAATCAGACAATCGGGACATCGCGGACATTTGTCGTTAGTGATGGTGAAATCGTCATTGGTTATTATTGCCTTAGCAGTGCGGCAATCGATAGAGTCGAACTACCAAAGGCGAAACAACGGAATATGCCCGATCCGATTCCCGCAGTATTAATCGGGCGGCTGGCTGTCGATGTGCGATATCAAGGGCGGAAGATTGGTGTAAGTTTGCTGCAAGATGCCCTCTGTCGGATTATTGGGGCATCACAAAGCATTGGAATTGCCTATATTTTGGTTCATGCTTTGGATGACAGCGCGAAACTTTTCTATGAAACCAAAGGCTTTGTGGCGATTCCAGAACAACCATTGACACTGTTTTTGCCTGTGGCTACTGCTGCTTTAGCAATGCAATCTTAGGCGCGATTTGGCTCAAGCAAACAGGAGATCTCGATCGAGTATCATTCGATCGATCTCAACAGCCCAAATCGATCGAATGATACCACCGATCGATAAATTATGACCCTGATGATTGTCGCGGTTAAATACATATTATTCACAGATCTGTAGGGGCTGGTGCTAGCCTCAACCAGCAATCTCAGCTTAAGAGCGCGAATAGACGCGACTAGCGGGAATTCCTTGCCAAGCTGTCGCTGCGGGCACTTGCTCACCCTTCATAATCAGCGAGAGTGGTTCGATCGACACTTCATCTGCCAGCAGCGAATCATAGAGGACGACGGCTGCCGAACCCATTTGACAGTTATGTTCGAGCCGAATCCGTTCCATTTTCATCACCCGATCTTCAAATAGGTGAGTTTGTAAGGTGCAATTGTGATTGAGTGTGACATTATCGCCGATCGAGATCAGGTCGAATTCGGTGAAGTCGGTAGTATCGATATAGGCACCTGTGCCGATCCGCATTCCGAGCAAGCGAAGGATAATTGGGGCAAACGGGGTGCCGAGCAAGAAGTTGAGACAGCCAGAGACTACCATCGACTCGTAGAGTCCAGTAATTAGTTCTGTCCGCCAGACAAAGGTGCTCCAGAGGGGAATCGTACCAGTCTGATAACGTCCGACTACCAGCCATTTGAGCGCGACGACGAGTAAAGCCGAACCGATCGAAGCGGCAGCGTAGACGAGCGAAAAGACGAACGCTACACCCGACCAGTGCAAGCGATCGGGTAAGTTTAACATCGTTATTTCCATCATCAGCAAAACGACAAAGTGAATCGTGCCAGGGAAAGTAACGCGGCAAAACTCGATCGCCAATCGTTGAAGATAGAGATAGCGACCGGGTTTGTAGGTTTGGGCGGCACTAAATTCATCGACGATCTGCCGATGGGGAATATAGATCGCGGGCGAACCCATCCAGGCACTATCGGGCACCATCAGAGTGCCATCGCGGGGAGGTACTGACATGCAGCCGATCAGACAGTTGTCGGCCACTCGGTCGTGACTGGGGACGACTGCACTATTGCCCACAAAGGCTTGACTCCCAATGTGGGTAAAGGAAAGTTGCAACCAACCGCGTTTGACTTGGCTGGCTCCCAAGGAAACATTGTCAGCGATAAAACTTTCCGATCCGATCGAGATTAAATCTGGCGTAAAGTGGCTGACTGTCGATACCTCAGCCCGCGCGCCGATTTTGGCACCTAGCATTCGTAACCACGGCAACAGATAGAGCGTCGAGTAGAGCGTCGGCACCATCTCCAGACTCAAACTCATCAATCGATCGATGTACCAGTGCCGTAAGCCAAAACTACCGTGCAATGGATAATTCCCAGGACGAACTTTGCCCAGGAGTAAATATTTGAGGATGACTACTTCCAGACAAAATACACCGATGAACGAGACACTGCCGACAAACGCCGCCGGAATCAACCATAGGTACCAATGCACTGCCACAATCAGCTTACACCAGAGCAGAAATCCTGGTAAGGCGGCGATCGCTGGCACGACCAATTGACCGATCGTGCTGATCGCATAAGCCAAATAGACTAAAATTGGGTTGCCTTGATGTGCCATCCCGAAGGGAAACCGACCGCTAGTAGCACTGGCGACTGTTTGATATACTGCTGGTGCGCCCACCCAAGCTTCCCCAGTGAGAATGACTCGATCGTTTGGAAGGTAGGATAAATCTCCTAGTTCGGCTCGATCTTCCATTCGACTGTTTAAACCCAAAACGCTCTTTGTCCCGACACAGCAGTCTGTGCCGACCGTAATCCGATCGATTTTCAACCAGCCATCGACCACTTCACAACCCATGAGATTGCTGTCGGTACCGATACTGCTCCCATCGCCGATCTCTAGTAAGTCAAAAGCCAAGATATCGGTCGTACCCAGATAGACATGTTTGCCAATTTTGGCTCCCATCGATCGACAATACCAATTAAATAATGGCGAACCCGTCAGCAGCATCACCGGCACGAATGATAGCACCTGGCGCACGAACCAAAACCGCCAATAATAGGCACTCCACAACCGATAACGCCCAGGTTTAAACCGACCGATGACCAACCATTTAATCGGAATACTCAGCAGAATTAAGGCTGGATAAACGCTAATAATCAATGCTGCGGCGATCGTGCCCGCTGCAATCCGACTCATCTCAAAATTATGCTCGTCAACCAGTTCGTAATAGACAAAACCGGGGATCATCAGCGGCAGACTATAGATGACATACATCAAATAAACGCCGATACTCGCCCATAGTGTATTGGCAATTTTGTTAGCAGTAGTCATCTGAACGCGGGGAGTGCGCGGTTTTTCTGCTGCACCATCCGATTCGAGACTGCGTTGGTGCCACCGTGCTGTCAATTCGGCGGCTAATTGGGCAATCGTCGGATGTTGATAGATATCCAGGACGGCGAGATCCTGAAACTGCGGATTTTGGCGCAATTTCGACACCATGACTGCGGCAAGTAATGAGTGCCCACCTAATTGGTTGAAAAATTCATCATCGATCGAAATCCCCGTAATCACAAATACCTGTTCCCACACTGCTGCAAGTTCGCGTTCGGTATCATTACTTGGCAACCGTCCCGCATTTTTGCCAGGAATATTAAATCCAAAGTTTTCTGGCGCAGGCAAATTTTGGCGATCGACTTTGCCACTCGGTAAAGTGGGTAAAGTATCGAGGATTTCCAAGCTCGCTGGCACCATATAAATCGGCAACCGCGATCGCATGGTATCCCAGATGGCATTTACATCTAGATCTACGCCTTGCTTGGGGACGAGATAAGCAATCAATCGATCGATTTCGACAACTGGCTTGACGGCTACCACCGCCGCGCTGACACCCGCACACTGCATGATTACCGACTCGATTTCTGACAACTCGATCCGAAAGCCGCGTAATTTTACCTGCCCGTCGATCCGTCCCAGAAATTGAATTTCACCCTCAGCATTCCAACTTCCTAAATCCCCAGTTTTATATAGTCTGTCCGAACTGTCAGGATCGAAGGTAAAGGGATTAGGGATGAATTTCTCGGCCGTTAAATCGGGACGATTGACATACCCGCGCGCCAAACAAATCCCCCCGATGTGAATCTCGCCTTCAACACCGTGGGGGACTGGTTCTAATTCGGAATCAAGGATATAAACTTGATATGTAGGTAAAGGCTTACCGATCGTAATTATGCGATCGGGATGACATTCATGCCAGGTGGTAACGACTGTTGCTTCTGTGGGACCATAAGTATTCACGACCCTGCGGCGATCGTTACACCACCGCGCCGCGAGTTCCTGGGGACACTGTTCGCCACCGAGAATCAGCAGTCGAATTGTCGGTACTTCGATCTCCATCATTGCCAGCAATGTCGGCACGCAAGATAAGACCGTTACCTTCTGCTCGGTCAAAAAATGCGCCAAATCGACTCCAGATCGCGTTTGCTCGATCGAACCCACAACTAACGCCGCACCAGCAGCAAAGGTACACCAGACTTCTTCTACCG
>NZ_JANNDR010000304.1:0-4351 GCF_031378165.1 Chamaesiphon sp. OTE_75_metabat_556 | reverse complement strand
GAAGATGTTTATTTTCAAGATCCGCTGACGCGGTTTCGGGGACTCGATCGCTATCGTCAGACGATCGAGTTTATCCGCAAGTGGTTTCACGATCCGCACTTAGAATTGCACGCAATCGATCGAGTCGTTGGCGGAGCCTCTGAGCATGAGAATCGACTAATTACTACCCGCTGGACGTTGAGCTGGAATACCCCACTCCCCTGGCGTCCGCGCATCGAGATTTCTGGCCACAGCGAAATGTTAGTCAACGACAGCGAGTTAATCATCAGCCATATCGATTATTGGGATCGATCGCCGTTGCATGTGTTGGGACAACACTTTAGGTTTTAGGTATTAGGATTTAGGCTTTAGGTTCGGAAATTGGAAACTAGGAAGTTTGCGACTAGTATGTCTAAAAACATAGGTTTGGGAAGAGAGAACAGGGACGCTTGCGTCCCACCTAAAACCTACAGCCTAAAGCCTAGCCCCGATTCCGCTGCGACCAAACCCTAGTTGGCAAGCCCCAAACATAGATAAAGCCTTCCGCCGCTTTGTGGTCGAAGCGATCGTCTGCACCGTAGGTAGCCAGATCCATATCGTAGAGACTGTATTCTGACTTGCGGCCGACGATCGTCGCATTGCCCTTGAATAGCTTAATCCGGATGGTGCCAGAGACTCTGGCTTGGGTTTGCTCGACAAAGGCATCTAAGGCTGCTTTAAGGGGCGAATACCACAGACCGTTGTAGACAATTTTACTGTAGGTTTCTTCGATGCCGCGTTTATATTGAGCGACATCACCAGTGAGGGTAAGACTTTCTAACTCCCGATGAGCTTGAATCAATACCGATAGTCCAGGGACTTCGTAGATCTCGCGCGATTTGATGCCGACGAGGCGATTTTCGACCATATCGATTCGACCGATGCCATGATTGCCGACTAGCTGATTTAACTGACTAATCAGACTCACTGGCGCGAGTGCGATGCCATTAATGCTGACTGGCGAACCGCGATCGAAGCCAATTTCGATATATTCTGGCTCATTGGGCGTATCGGCGATCGCTTTAGTCAGCGCGTAGACTTCTTCGAGGGGTTCGACCCACGGATCTTCGAGGGGGCCAGCTTCGACGCTACGTCCGAGTAAATTGAGATCGACACTGTAAGGCGAAGATTTTTTGACGGGTGAGGGGATACCGCATTTTTCGCCATAAGCGATCGTTTCTTCGCGGCTCATCCCCCACTCACGCGCGGGCGCGAGGACTTTCAAGTCAGGATTGAGCGCGGCGATGGAGACATCAAATCTGACTTGATCGTTACCTTTACCCGTACAACCGTGAGCGACGGCATCCGCACCATATTCCGCAGCGGCTTCGACTAGTAGTTTCGCAATTAAGGGGCGCGCTAACGCTGTTGAGAGTGGAT
This sequence comes from Chamaesiphon sp. OTE_75_metabat_556, assembly GCF_031378165.1. NCBI lineage: Bacteria > Bacillati > Cyanobacteriota > Cyanophyceae > Gomontiellales > Chamaesiphonaceae > Chamaesiphon > Chamaesiphon sp. OTE_75_metabat_556. Next base: position 2,953 of record NZ_JANNDR010000304.1, on the reverse strand, counting down.
AACGATTTTCGTACAGAGCATTGGCCTTGAGGGCGGGAAAAGCATAGTCGGTAATGAACCGCTCGGTCGCATTGGCAACTAGCGATACACTCGCACCAGAATTGAGGGCTTTTTGGCGAATCGGTTCCAATTCATCACCCTGTCCCAGATCGGCAGCGAGGGTAATGACTTCTTCAACGCCCCACTCTTGCTTGAGATACGGAATACATACCGACGTATCTACCCCACCAGAATAAGCAAGCACAACTTTTTTAGCACGACCCATAGTGTCTTTCACTCCCGATAACGAGTTTCCATTATAGGGGAAAGGGGATATGAGCTAGGAGTAAACTAGATCTAAAAATTCGGTAAATTCTCCTGATGATTGTAACTACTGGCAATGACGTTGCGGGTCGGCCGCTCGCGACTTATCTAGGTGTCGTCAGCGGTATTGTCGGGCGATCGCCGACGATCGGTCAAGGAATTATGGGCGGCTTGAAGACGATCGTCGGTGGCAATAACGAAACTTATGTGGGTATTTGTGAAACTGCCTGTAAAGATGCTTACAACTGGATGACCGAGCACGCCAAATCGCTGGGTGCTAACGCGATAATTTGGATGTACGATGGTGCGACGCAATTTACCGATGGCGTGACTGAGGTTTTGGCTGATGGGACGGCGGTTAAATTAGCAGATTGAGCTGGGAGTTGGGAGTGACAACGCCCCTCCAAAAAAAGTGCTGGATCTCGATGAGATCCAGCACTGGTCAGGATAATTTAACTAGCGACTAAAATTTAGGATTTAGCTTCTAAACGAGCGTAGAAGAGACCGCGAATTTTAACTTCCTTGGGATCTAGAGCACCCAAGTCAGTATCAGAAGGCTGTTCGCTCTCAAAAATTCCGGCAATTTCGCCAGTCGCACTATTGACTTTGGCAACTTCAAAATTGATTTTACCTTTGGATGTTTGAGCGCGTTTGGTATTTTTGCGATCGCCTTCACGGCTTTTGGCTTCGGCTTGGAGGGCATTTGCGTCGATATAACCACTAGCAACACCGCGACCTTTGGGATCGAGGAACACGTTGCCGCGATAGGATGGGACTTTGTACTCGCCAGCGAAGTCTGTAGAAGTATTGATACTTTCTACGCCAGGTTGGCTGTTAGCAACCAATTCTTTAATGGTAAATAGGAACGGAACTAGTTCGCCACCTGGCATTTTGACAGTGACTGCTTGGAAGTCAAGTCCGTCTTCTTCTTTGAAAGTTAAAGTCCGATCGGCAGACAATGAGATGGTACCTCTAATCTGGTCGAGACTGGAAGTGGCACGGGTGACTAATTTACCAGCTACAAATTCCGCTTCCTGGCGTTTGTTCTGAGGCTCTTCCTTGACAAAGTAATTAGTTGGTTGGATGCACATGTCTACCAACTGATATTGTTTAGACGCATCTAGGGGAATGGAACCTCGGCTGGTATCGTCAACGACCGGGCAGTTGTTAGCTAGTCCAGTACCCCGAATATCTTCATAAGTAAGTACCGTTGTTGCCGATACAGGAGCATCACTGCAAGCCGTTAAGAAGCCAATACAGATGGCCAGTAAAGCGGCGAATAATCCGCGAAATTTCATGATCAACCTCAATTTTCGATATATTTTATATTATTACAGTCTTGACTGGTGCGTAAGCGATCGATCGAATTAATCTTGAATATTGTGTTTGATCGTTACTATGGACACAGTAAGATAATTGTCTTGTCGATCGGTATTCTACAACGCGCGTGCCGCCCACATACCATCTCCAGACAAATGATTTGCGAATATTTAGTTGTCGGTTTGTCCGGACATCCAAAAATACGAATTTATATTAAAATTACTTGACAAATTAAGTTAAATGAATACAGATAAAGACCTGTCTCTAAACCCACAATTAGCAGTAACTAGTTTGTCCTCTTCATCGGCAACTGCAGCTACAAACCAGCTAGACCGGATCGTGGCAGAAATCCAGGGAATTGCCGATCGAGATCGGGCAGATCCATTGGCGTTACTAGTGTTGCTGCGGACTTTAGAAGCAATTCACCGCGAAATTCAAGAAGGTTATTTCCAATCAGCACTACCCGACAGTCGGCAATCGTTATTTGCATTGTTACGAGATATTGAGGAAAATGGTGGCTGGCCGTATATTCAACGGTGGAAGCTCCAAGCATTACTGGCTAATCTACCAGAATCAGAACAACTACAATCTGACTGGCAAAATCTCGATCGTCATCATCAATAGCATTGCCACCCCGATGCTTTAGAAATCGCGGATACTTTGACGAGCAACCGCTCATCAAGCGATGCCTGGTAAATTCTAGATCGATGTTTAAGCTGCTACCGTTTAGGTAATTCGGCTGGACTTTGCGCTCTAAAGACCATCCCATTTGGTGAAACTGATAGAATTTTGAATGTAAACATTCTAGTTTTAGATGCACAGTCGAACGGCTGGCGGTCTCCAGAGAATATTTGAAAGTCACTTTTGATAGATTAATCTAGCAATTTCCCTGTCTTGTCACGTTGCGTGAGAAACCGCTCAAACAGCTCCCAAAAGCTGCCATCGAGCAACTCAGATCGCCGCCAATCGTCTACCAGCTCTCAGCAGAACCATTATTGCGTTGCTACAGATCGAGATGACATTGAACTATGACAATATGCAAGAAAATTTAAATGACCAGCCAAACATCCCCATCGATTCTCATCCCGATCTCCAACAGCATCCCCAAGATGCGCGCGAATACTACAATCGGGGGCGGGGGCGCGATGTGGGTGGCGATCGCGAGGGTGCTTTAGCTGACTACAATTGTGCGATTCAGCTCGATCCCAATTATGCCAAAGCATACGGCAATCGCGGGTTGTTGCGCGATCGCTTGGGAGATCGTCAGGGTGCTTTATCGGACTACGATCGGGCGATCGAACTCGACGACCGCAGTAGCATCACATACTAT
>NZ_JANNDR010000301.1:0-3979 GCF_031378165.1 Chamaesiphon sp. OTE_75_metabat_556 | reverse complement strand
AATTTTTCTGTCATTTAACATGATAATATACTTGCACGATTCCTACCAGTTAAACATTACGAGAGTTACAATACCAATCTTGTCGATCGCCAGAGCGGGAACATTATAGATAAATTAGCATAGCAGGTTCGGTAGAACCATAATTTTTTCAGATCGGCCATTAGCAACCACGAGAGAAGACTGATACAACTATCTATTGTCGAAGGGAATAGCTAGTGTAAAAACAGTACGAGTACTGAGTGAAGCTGCACTATTAGGTGGTTTGACAATCGAAGGAAGAAGTGAGCCATTGAGAATTCTCAGCGATGGAGCGGGGCAATTTAATATTATGACACATGGATTATGCTGGGTTCATATTGAAAGAGGCTTGAGGAAGTTAGAGGGAAATACCGATCCAGAACGAGATAATATTGCCGAAATGCAAGGATTATTGTGGGAATATTATCAAGAATTAAAACAATATCAACAGCATCCTGGCACTAACGGTTCAATCAAACTACAGAGTAGATTTGATGAGATATTTGGACGATGTTATATCCATCATGGGCTACTCAATAATGTCCTTAATCAAATCAGAAATCATAAAGTTCAACTGTTGCAGGTATTGGATTGTCCCGAATTTCCATTGCACAACAATGCCGCAGAAACAGATATTAGAGAATATGTTACTCGCCGAAAAATTAGTGGTGGAACACGTTCTGCGCTAGGGCGAAAAGCCAGAGATACGTTTGTTGGCTTGAAAAAGACTTGTCGTAAATTAGGGATTTCGTTTTGGAACTATCTTACGTCTAGACTACACAACAATGAGCAAGTACTACCGTTATCAGATGTGATCCGTACTAAAGCTGCTACAAAAATTCCGGCTCCGGCATAGCAGATTTGAGGTACCTAATCTTAGCCATTACAAAGATGGGTATTTGTCGCGACCATATCCCCCCTACCAGCGTTTATTGAGGTCTTACAAATTATCATGCTTTTACCCTTTCAGAAATTAGACCGAATTACCCAAACACCAGGACAATGTTGTGGACGACCTTGTATTCGGGGAATGCGGATTCGAGTCAGTGACATTTTAGAAATGCTGGCTGAAAATGTATCTGTTGAAGAAATATTGACTGATTTCCCCGATTTAGAACCCGAAGATATTCAAGCTTGTTTGCTATTTGCTGCTCGTCGGACAGAATTCCTCCGTTTAACAGCATGATAATTTGGGTAGATGCACAGTTACCGCCAACCTTGGCAGCATGGCTCGTCGAAACCTTTGGAGTTACTGCGTTTTCTCTCAAAGAATTAGGATTGCGTGATGCCAAAGACGCTGAAATCTTTGAAGCGGCAAGGTAACCTAATCTTGTCATTATGACAAAAGATAGCGATTTCGTTGACTTGGTTTGTCGGCTAGGATCGCCACCTCAAATTCTTTGGCTTACTTGTGGTAATGTCACCAATCAAAATCTCAGATGACTACTATCTTTAAACTTTACTGAAGCAATCACCCAACTTCAGCAAGGGGAAATTGTAGTCGAGATTGGTGAGTAAACTATTATCGTTCGCGCAGCGTGCCGGAGGCAATCGAATGTGATGTCTGAAAATTAGTTTAAACAGGAGTAAACTCATTGCAGATCATGCATGATACATTAGCTAATCTACCTGGAATTATGATCGATCGAGATATTTGGCAATTGTTAGGCTCTCCGTCAGTACTGCGGAGTTTCGATACGGGCTATTTCTGGAAACCTTATAAGGGTGAAGTTTACAAGCCGCTGGTTACATCGTCCGATCTGAAAAATAAGATGTCAGAATTACTGATGGTGGCTTAATTTGCGATCGAATCTGAATTGATTCGATTTCCATCTCTCGATGCCGATCTCTTGAGAAATAAGATCGAACAATTTATCGATCACTATGAAAATATATCAGAGAGGGATAAATAATGGAACTAAATGAATTGCCAGGATCTGAGTTAATTTTACCTGGGCTGGAAGATCTTTACCACGGCAGAAATAATACGATCGGGTCGCTATTAATCTCGTTGGCGTAGCCTCTCTGAAAGAGACTCGCATCTATCCGTTTAACTGAAGCGGGTTTGAATATTCCGCAGGGGTCTCTAGTCTCAGAGCCGGAACTCGCTTTGTATGAATATCTTCAGCTCGATCGCGATGATGCTTATTCTTACTATAATGCTTTATTAAATAGCCTCAATAGTTTTTGTGCGGCACTCGAACTGAAGTCAAAATATCAATAAAAGGGGTTTGGGCAAGTAAAATAAGTATGGCGAGCAAAGGCTTTATGGCTTTGGACAAGCTTGCTTGTGGGCAGTGCCCACCCTACATTTCTACATTTCTAATTGCATAGCAAAATAACAAAACCTTACAATCGCCTGCACGGGAACAGATTGTAAGGTTATCCGCCCTATTTTCAAATCCACTGCCTTGCGATTTGTTGCAAACCGTTAGGCGCACATTATGCTTAGATAAATGCGGTGAAATTAGGCTATTGTGTAAATGCTCAAAAATATCGATGCGGATCTGAAATTTGGGAAATTGATAATGTCGAACATTAACTTGGCGAATTTCATTTTGTGCAGCACGACTGCAATGTTTTCGTTGTCTATTGGTAGTAACTTGGCTCAGGCAAGTTTTGTTTGTCCGAATGGCCCTGGTCCTGGAGAGAGGCAGATTGGGATTACTGGTGGCAGTCATGGTGTCGCGGCGATTCTACTCTGCGAAGAAATACCCCAGTCAGGCGATGGTAACAATTCTCGCGAGAGTAGCTCCCCCGTGTCTCGTTATTACGACCCCAAGTTGGCGGCACTAAAATTTCAATCCGCTGCTACCATGGTCAATGTGCTACAACAAGCTAGATTATTGCAAGATCCAAAGTATGTGAAATATATATCTGGTAGTTGGAACCTTTTTCCTACTTCAAGGTTAGCGGGGGTAAAGCCAGGTAACTATTGTGCTGCATCTTTTTTTAAGGCATCAATGGATCCGGAAGCTAAAAAGGCACCAATAATGATCGATTTGTTGGGACCTGGCGGTGACTACAAAGGTGCTCTGCTTACATTTGCAGCAGAAGCTATTCCGAGACCTAAAACGATGAAAACAATTACGGTTACTCTGATTCAAAACAATGAACCCCCTGCCACGGTAAAGGCATTTAATTACACAATGCCAAAGCTGCCATTTGGGGTGATTGCTTTTGCTGTGCCGACAATTGATGCAGCTTTGGCGGGAATGGAAGATGTCCAGAATTTTGATGTAAAAATAGATGGTAAGTCTGTTGCCAAGACCATGTGGCATAGTGGTCTCAAGATGAAGGATGAATTCCGTAAGTGCTTGAATGGTCAACCTTATTCGGTCACGGAAATCGACATAGTGCCGGAGCGGTTGAAAACACAGTCCAGAAACAAGCGATCCTTGGATTGCTAATATGGGGATTTTTCAAGACGATCCGACTTTTGATGACTTTTTAGAAGAAGTGAATAGCTATCGCAACGCGATTACCTCCAGTAGGCTACGCCAACGACACAACAAATTCACAATCTGATTGTTGCCAAGGGAATAAATAAAGACATTGGCTGGGAAGGTAAGGCAATAAAACCATATTTTAAATAAAAATCTCTAGCCGATTCATTAGTTGCATCAACCACAATCGCAAATATACCTATCTCGCGAGACAGCACAATCGCTCGTCGAAAACATTCCATCAATAATGCCTTCCCTAAACCTTTTCCCCGTCTAGTAATATCTACCGCTAATCGACCGATCCGCATCGCCGGAATCGGGTATCGGGGCAAACCTTTCTGAAACTCTGGTGGTAAAATCTCGATGGTGATCTCTGCCATGCTAACGGAATAATAGCCTGCTATCTGGCGATCGTCAGCACTAACTAAAGCGACAAATGTGGTTCTACCGAACCTGCTATGCTAACCCGTTTATAATAGCCTGATTTTAGCGACGACAAACGGAAGTTATAATTC
>NZ_JANNDR010000299.1:0-5777 GCF_031378165.1 Chamaesiphon sp. OTE_75_metabat_556 | reverse complement strand
AATTTTTCTGTCATTTAACATGATAATATACTTGCACGATTCCTACCAGTTAAACATTACGAGAGTTACAATACCAATCTTGTCGATCGCCAGAGCGGGAACATTATAGATAAATTAGCATAGCAGGTTCGGTAGAACCATTATTTCCTTGTTAGCACTAGTTTTTCTCCTGGCGTCTCTGGCTCTTTCACGACCACGATTATTGGTCCAGGAAATGTTTCTGCTGCAACAGCAGCTCCCGAACCGTTTACCATTATCGGCACGCTAGTTGGTGGTACAGCAGCTATTCGGATGAGAAAGAAACTAAAATCTGTTAATAAAGGTTAGATCGAGTTAGTTCGGTTTAGTTCGACCTCCAAAAAATCCCCTCCACGGAGGGGTGCCCGTAGGGCGGGGTGGGTTCACCATCTTCGCTACCAACCCCCAACTCCGATCGCATCATCGATCGAGCCATCCATTGCATATATGCTTAACGAATGGAGACAGTCGATCGATTGTTTGTGGGTCGCGGAGATCTACCCACCCCGCCCGTTGGGCACCCCTCCGAGGAGGGGATTTACAAAAAGCCCTGCTAGTTGAGTGCTAGCAGGGCTTTTTAATGATTAGAATGTCAAACTGTGTCTACAGCATCGGTGCAAACTGAGGCTTCTCAGGTACCACCGTGTACTCAGCAACGATTTGGCGGAACTCTTCACCGTCGATCGTTTCTTTCTCAATTAGGATATCCACCAATCGATCGATCACCGAGCGATTTTCGCGCATGATTTGGAGCGTTTCTTGGTGACAACCAGCGACGATTTCACGGACTTGTTGGTCGATTTGAGCGGCGACTTCATCAGAGTATTCAGAGCGCGCGCCCCAGTTACCACCGAGGAAGACTTCACCAGATTGGCTTTCTAGAGACAAGGGGCCGAGTTTGGACATCCCAAACCGCGTCACCATTTGGCGTGCCATCGAGGTGACTTGTTGTAAATCTCCACCAGCACCAGTTGTGACTTCCGAATCGCCAAAGATGATTTCTTCAGCGGCGCGTCCGCCGAGGGCACCACAGATCCGAGCGCGGAGCTGCGTCCGCGAGATCAGGGATTGGTCTTCGGCTGGTGTGAACCAAGTTAAACCAGCCGCTTGTCCGCGAGGGATGAGGGTAACTTTTTGGAGTGGATCGTGGGCAGGAATCAGAGTCGCGACGATCGCGTGGCCGACTTCATGGTAAGCAATCAGACGTTTGCTCTTACCATCGACTAATGGCGTACCTTCCATCCCAGCCACTACGCGATCGACTGCATCGTCAATTTCGAGGTTGGTAATGGCATCTTTACGACGACGAGCGGTGAGAATAGCAGCTTCATTGAGCAAGTTGGCCAAATCCGCACCACTGAAACCTGGAGTCCGACGGGCGATCGCATCTAGCGAAACACCTTCACCTAATTTCTTATTCCGAGCATGGACGCCGAGGATTTCGACGCGACCTTTGACATCGGGTGGATCGACCTGAACTTGGCGATCGAATCGACCTGGACGTAAGAGAGCAGAGTCCAGGACGTCAGGACGGTTGGTAGCGGCGATAATAATAATCCCCGTATTCCCTTCAAAACCATCCATCTCGGTCAGCATCTGGTTGAGCGTTTGTTCGCGCTCATCGTTACCGCCACCGATACCGGCACCGCGTTGACGACCGACAGCATCGATTTCATCGATAAAGATGATACAAGGGGCGTTTTCTTTGGCTTTTTTGAACAAGTCGCGGACGCGGGAGGCACCCACACCGACAAACATTTCCACAAATTCCGAACCAGAGATACTAAAGAATGGTACGCCAGCTTCACCCGCGATCGCTTTAGCAAGCAGGGTTTTACCAGTACCAGGAGGGCCGACTAACAGCACACCTTTAGGAATTTTGGCACCGACAGCAGTAAAGCGTTCGGGCTGTTTGAGGAAGGTGACAACTTCTTGTAACTCTTCTTTGGCTTCAGCAATACCAGCGACATCATCAAACATCACCCCAGTTTTGGCATCCATCTGAAACTTAGCTTTGGATTTACCAAAGTTCATCGCTTGACCGGGGCCACCAGGCATATTGTTAGAACGGCGGAATAACAAGAACAAGCCGCCAATCAGCAAGGCTGGGAAAACTAAGTTACCGAGGAAACCCCAAACCGCACCATCATTCCGAACGGGATGGCTATCAAATGAGATATTTGAGTCACGTAGTTTGGCGATCAGTTCTGGGGAATTTGTTGGTAAATCTACCCGCAGCCGCTGCATCCGATTTTCCAAGTCTGGATCGATGGCTTCGACAATCGCGGTTCTACCACCATCATAAAGATCGACTGCTTTGACCCGATTGGCATCGAGATACTCCAGGAATCTACCATAGGTCATGCGAGTACTGGCTGTATTCTTGCCAACTTCAGCCGTTACGGGTGTAAATGCCCCTTGCCAGACGAAAAAGCCAATGATTAGAACGGGTATCGTCCACAGCACTGCTAGTTTCCACGAAAACTTCATAAAATTGTTTGCCTTTTAATGATGGGGTGATGAGCGACCGAGCTGACCGTGATTAATTTCAGGTTGTCTTAATAGAGTTTAAAAATATCTGAAAACATATCTTAATCAAATTTAACGTAATTCTCAGATTTCGGAAAGGGGAGAATTTAGGCTTTAGGCTTTAGGCTTTAGGCTTTAGGCTTTAGGCTTTAGGTCGGACACCTTGCTGTAGAAAGGTTTAAAGCGATTTGAACTACCATGCATTTCGTCTACTATTATAAAATAAATTCTCCTGAGGCGATGTGGATGACGCGACCGCCAATACTCACTTGACAGCTATCCGGTGTATACTCAGCCCGCAGATAGAGCAGGGAAGATCTACCCATCTCTACACCTTGCTCGACGGCAATGTCTATTCTAGAGTCACCAAAATATTCATGTTTGGCCAAATATGCCGCCAGACAGCCATTGGCACTGCCTGTGGCGGGATCTTCGGGAATCCCAAAACACTCGGTAAACACCCGAACGTGTAATTGACAACTCGCATCGACGGTTTCAGGACAAAATACGAGGATCGCTTGGGCTGGTAACTTGGCTACTGCTTGGTGGTAAAGATTCAGATTTAATTTCGCCTGACTCGCCGCCGCCAAAGTTTTCAAGGGCACGATGATAAATGGTAAACCTGTCGAGACTGGCTCGATCGGGTAGTCCAAATCGATATCACTTGAATCTACCCCAATGACAGCCGCTAGAGTGTCTGTATTTAAAGGCTCAAAAAATTTGGGCTGTTGCTGGTGCATCCAGAGAATATCTGGTTCCCCATTGAGATAGTTGAGATCGACGGGAATTTGTCCGACTTGGTAGTTGAGATTAATTTGCTTGACGGCATTTTTAATAATTTCCTGCTGGATGGCATATGCCGTCCCTAGCGTCGGATGTCCGGCGAATGGCAATTCGGTAGTCGGCGTAAAAATGCGGGTATCGTAGCCACCATTAACTTGCTCTGAATTGATGATAAAGGTTGTCTCCGAGAAATTAATCTCACGAGCAATTTGCTGCATCTGAAGATCCGTCAAATCTCCGGCATCCAAACATACAGCCAGTTGATTGCCTGTATATTTCCCCGTCGCAAACACATCCAGAATCAGAAAAGGAATGTTGTGCATATTAATCTCGAAATATTATGATGAATTAATTAATATTCTCGGATTAGTTTAGCTTCTGCGTCAACAGCAATCGATACAGCCAAATCCCCGACTTCTTGAAGAAGTCGGGGATCTTAAACCCTTCTAGCTGATTATCTCGATCGAATCATTTAGAATTAGACAATGTTTCCGGTTCGTGCAATACGCCTGCAATAATTTTCCATTTATCTTCAACTTTTCGCAGGGTATAAGTAAAGCCAAAGTGTTCGATTTCTTCACCCGCTTGATTAAATCGTTTGGCAACTCCGACAACCTGTCCTTGATTATCGCTGAGTTGAGTAACTTTGAGCGAACCGATAATTTTACTCTCCTTGAATTTTCTGACTTTTAACTTATTCATTAAAGTCTCGAATACTTTACACACATCAGATGAATTTTGCATGACTGCTACTTCTTCTGAAGTAATCAGCATAGCAGGTAAATGAAAAAATGGTTCGACTTTCTTTGGCTCCAACAAATTAAAGGTTTGAGCATAAGCACCGAATGCTCTCAGAATGTCATTAATGGGGTTTTGCATAATCTTTTTTCTATGGTTGGTTGGCGATTGTAAAAAGAGATGAATCAAATCAGCAGCGATCTCTGGATGGCTATAAGAAAAGCCATGAGCGGCATCTGCAATAATTTCTAATTTAACATTGGGAATTGTTGTAGCCAGAAAATCGCTATTCGATCGAGGAATCGCAATATCTTTATCGCCCGTGAGGATGAGCGTCAGTGCTTTGATGTCAGCCAAAGTATCGCAGGTATCGTGAGTACCAAAAGCTTGCATTTGACGATCTAAAGCATCACCCTGACTATGTAATGGGGTTGTTTTGCTCAGAAATTCTCGTAGTTCCTGTCGATTGTTTTGAATGAAAGTGGGTATAAATAGTAAATTAGAAAGATTGCCATTCATCACGCCACTAATATCGCCCAACTGACTACAGCTACCACCAGCTATCGTGCAACCGAGAATAAGTTTGTCTAGCTTATCGGGATATTTCAGTGCAAATTGCTGGGCGATCGCACCACCCATGCTAGCACCAAATACATGTGCTTTGGGAATCTTTAATGCGTCTAAAAGTCCGGCGGCATCATCTGCCATGTCTGCGATATTATAGGAGCGATTGGATCGGCTGGTGAGTCCAGCATCGCGGTTATCGAACAGGATTAGTCGATGGTGTTGCGCGAGTAATTCTGTGAATTTCTCGCCCCAATCGCGGAGACTGAAACTCAAACCCATAATCATCAGTAGCGGCGTACTGCTACCTTGAATTTCGTAGTTAATATCGATATCGCCGACGGTGATTTTAGGCATGGGTTTCCGTACAAATCGTTAATTTATACATAAAGTAATTAGCCGAAAAACTGGGTGCATAGATCGAGAATTATTCAAAGTTTTAATAAAATTCGTTCAAGTTTTTATCTCGGACGAATTTCAAAGGCTAATTCATGGCGATAGAAACACACGTTAAACTCGGCGAAAAAATTCATGTGTCCGAGGATTACAGGTGCGTCTTGAGATTGAGTCCACGCAAAAGCCAGTAAAATATGCGGAAACGATCCAATTGTTCCAGACAAAACTAAGCCTCTTGCTTCACTATGAGCTAGATTTCCACTTAATGGAATGGTCACAGTTTGGTTTTCCCAGACTGCTCCTAACTGAATACCGATCTCGTAAGGAAGGACATTGACGCTGGCACCTGTGTCTAGTAATGCCATCACCTCTACCGAATAGCTGCCATTGGTCAGCGTCAAGGGTAAATAGGGCATTACCGTTGACTGTCCAAGACCATTGGTTCGTTCGATGAATGAATAACGTTGACCATCAAGCATGGGCTGTTCCCTGTGCTACTACCAGAAGATCGGATAATGCTTGAACTGCTGCTACATCGGATTGGGGAGACCAGACAACGGCTTCAGTGGATGCTAGTCGATTGAGAAGTACACTCTCTGAATCGCTATTTCGATTTGCTTCTAGGCTACATCCTTCTTCTTTGGCTACTGCAAGCAGGAGAAAGTGAATAAGTCGCAGTTTATCCTGATGAGACAGTTGACTGACTGGAGACAGAAGTTCACTTAGTGGCATAATTTTTTTGATTAGAG
>NZ_JANNDR010000290.1:0-13631 GCF_031378165.1 Chamaesiphon sp. OTE_75_metabat_556 | reverse complement strand
ATGGGATGAAGATCGCCCTAGAGGTGGCCAAGCATGTAGACAAAGTGCGGATCAATCCTGGCTTGTATGTGTTCGAGAAGCCCAAACCCGATCGAACCGAATATACGCCTGCGGAATTTACTGAGATTGGCGAGCAAATTCGCGACATGCTCGAACCGTTGGTGATCTCACTCAGAGACCAAAACAAAGCAATGCGGATTGGTGTCAATCATGGCTCGCTGGCCGAACGGATGTTATTTACCTACGGCGATACACCCGAAGGGATGGTCGAATCGGCACTAGAATGCATCCGGATTTGTCAATCTTTTGACTTTCACAATCTGGTGATCTCGATGAAAGCTTCCCGCGTCCCCGTCATGTTGGCGGCCTATCGACTGCTTGCCCAACGCATGGACGCAGCCGGAATGGATTATCCGATTCACTTGGGAGTCACCGAAGCTGGAGATGGTGAGTACGGACGAATTAAATCCACTGCCGGAATTGCGACCTTACTAGCCGAAGGGATCGGTGATACGCTGCGAGTGTCCCTGACCGAAGCTCCCGAAAAAGAAATCCCCGTCTGTTATAGCATCCTCCAGGCCCTGGGATTGCGGAAAACGATGGTGGAGTATGTCGCGTGTCCTTCCTGCGGTCGCACCTTATTCAATCTCGAAACCGTCCTCCATCAAGTACGCGCGGCCACCAATCACCTGACGGGCTTGGATATCGCCGTTATGGGTTGTATCGTCAATGGCCCCGGTGAAATGGCCGATGCTGACTATGGCTACGTCGGCAAAACACCGGGCTATATCTCCCTCTATCGGGGTCGCGATGAGATTAAACGCGTGCCCGAAGCTGATGGCGTCGCGGAATTAATCGCCTTGATTAAAGCCGACGATCGCTGGGTCGAACCAGAGTAGTAGCCGATCGACGCCGATCGAGGCTAAAATCTAAACATCAATCTGGCGATCGCTAAGCGCAACCGATCTCCGAGTCCGACTGGGATCGATACTAACTGGCAATCTCAGCCTCTGGCAGACAGCGGCACGGGTACCAGCCAGATCGGCGATATGGTAAGATTGATATTAATGTCAGGCGATCGATCGCACTTGAAATCAGCACTGGTACTTGCCAGCGTTAAGCCCGATCGATTGCCGTTATCCCCTCTTTTCCTGCTAATTCCAGACGTAAATCATGAAGATCGAAAAACACGGGTTAGTTATCGGTGCCACCGCTTTAGTCCTCACAGCAGTAGCAGTTACTGGTGCGGGTCTGCATCTTCCCAAAGGTGTTGCCTTCTTCAAGAATAGTCCCAAGGAATTGGTAGATGAAGTTTGGCAAATCGTCGATAAACAGTATGTCGATGCTACTTTCAATCAAAAAGACTGGCGCGCCATCCGCAAACAGTACGTCGTCCAGAAAAATTACGCCAGCAAGGAAGAAGTCTATAAGTCGATTCGACTGATGCTCAAAAATCTGGGCGACCCTTACACCCGCTTCATGGACCCCAAAGAATTTCGCGATCTCCAAGTCGAAACTTCCGGTCAATTAATCGGTGTCGGCATTCAACTGAGCCAAAACGAGAAAACCAAAAAACTCGAAGTCATCGCCCCCATCGAAGATACTTCCGCTTCTAAAGCGGGGATTCTCTCCAAAGATATCATCACCAAGATCGATGGCAAAAGTACGACGGGGATGGATGTCAATCAAGCCGTGCAACTCATTCGCGGGAAGGAAGGCACGACCGTCAAACTCACCATTCAACGGGACAATCGTCAAGTCCTCGAATTTAACCTGCTCCGTCAGCAAATCGAGATTCATCCCGTCGAAGCCAAATACCGCCCCAAAGAACTCGGCGGGATCGGCTATATCCGGCTCAAGCAGTTTAGTGCTAATGCTTCTAGCGAGATGGGTGCCGCGATCCAGAAGCTCGAAAGCCAAGGTGCGACTGGCTATGTACTCGACTTGAGATCGAATCCTGGCGGCTTACTCTATGGCGCGATCGATATCGCGCGGATGTGGATGGATGATGGCAAAATTGTCTCGACTGTCAACCGGCAAGGGACTGGCGATGTCAGTAGTGCCAACCGAACTGCCATTACCAAAAAACCGCTAGTTGTCCTCGTCGATGGCGGCTCTGCCAGTGCGAGTGAAATCCTCTCTGGTGCCCTCCAAGACAACAAGCGCGCTCAACTAGTCGGCGTGAAGACTTTTGGCAAGGGGTTGGTGCAATCGGTACGTCCCCTCTCCGAAGGTGCGGGGATGGCCGTGACGATCGCCAAATACTATACTCCTAGCGGTAAGGATATCAACCACGCTGGTATCAAGCCAGATATCGAAGTCAAGCTATCCAAAAATCAAATCCAAGCCTTGGTCAAGGATCGGACTAAAGTAGCGACGGCGGCCGATCCGCAGTATGCCAAAGCCATTCAAACGCTCCAAACTGCGATCGCAAACAGTGGCGGTGCAGCCCAAAAAAAGTAACTGACAGTTTACCGACAGATCTTAGTGATGCGTCGTGTAAACCAGGAGCAACACCCGATTGCTCGATCGAAACATCGGTAACGCAACTGACTAATCGTTATCTATCCAGATCGCTATATTATCTGTGGCTCAATAACCAGTAACGATCGATTAATAGCCCCGACTTTCACAAGTCGGGGCTATTTTAAAGTCAGTTCGGGATCAGGATTTCCGATTAATCACTTCTGGCTTCGGTTTGGAACCGCCCCAAAAAATTAAACCCAACCCACAGACCGATTCCCATTGCGAAGCTAATGCGTTCGCGTAGCGTCTCGCAGAGAAGCGCGTCAAGCAGCCAACAGATCGACCCTTGTGCAGGGGAGTTTGAGGGGGCGGCGACCCAAATCACGCGGAGGTTCCCTCCGCATGTGTTTGGGTCAAGACGCACCCCGCCCTTCAACGGGGGGACTGGGGGTCGGAACCCCCAGATCCGGGTTCTGCCCTCACAAATCAAACCTGCATTACACAAGTTCTAATCGGTTACCGATTGGCGTGCTACCAGCATTTAGAAGTGATTTTTATCTTGAACTGACGTTATTTTAATCTGGCTGAAAAAGTCCACCAATTTCTCTAGGAAATTGGTGGACTGAGTTATCAAACGATCAATCGATCGATCGATCGATCGGTTAGACACCAACCGCTACTGGTTTTTGAGTGAAAAAAGTAGTCCGTACGGTTTCCGCAATTTGGGAACTCGTCAAACCCAGATTTCCTAATGACTCATCCGGAGTCGCATGTTCGACCAGGATATCCGGTACGCCGATCCGTTTGACGGGGACGACGACATTGAGATCCATCAAGGATTCCAGAATTGCCGCACCAAAGCCACCCATCAGACAACCTTCTTCTACAGTTACCACCTTCCCGATCGATCGCGCTAATGGCGCAAACAGTTCGGTATCCAACGGCTTGGCAAAGCGGGCGTTAATTACCGTTGCTGAAATTCCATGCTCGCTCAAGAGCTGCGCTGCCTGAAGAGTAGGATGTACCATCGAACCATAGGCAATCATCAGCACATCATCGCCCTGACGCAGGATCTCCGCTTTACCGATCGGTAATTCTTCCCAGCCTTCATCCATCAATGGTACGCCATAACCATTACCACGGGGGTAGCGCATCGCGATCGGGCCATCAGTATAGTTAATCCCAGTCACTACCATCCGCTGCAATTCTCCTTCATCCTTAGGTGCCATCAGCACCATATTCGGGATACATCGCAGATAGGCAATATCATACATCCCTTGGTGGGTGGGGCCATCTGCCCCGACAATCCCCGCTCGATCGAGACACAGGAACACGGGGAGATGTTGGATGCAGGCATCATGAATAATTTGGTCGAAGGCGCGTTGTAAGAAAGTCGAATAAATCGCTGCGACCGGACGTATCCCTTCAGTCGCTAACCCCGCAGCTAGTGTAATTGCATGTTGCTCGGCAATCCCGACATCGATATAGCGATCGGGGAATTTTGCCTGAAACTTGTCCAAACCCGTCCCCGTACCCATGGCAGCGGTGATTGCCACGATGCGCGGATCGTTTTCAGCCAACGTCATCAGGGTATCAGCAAATACTTTAGAATAGGTTGGCGGTTTGGGTTTAGTTGCTGGGGCACTCTTACCCGTGGCTAGATTAAAGGGACTTTGAGCGTGGTAGCCTTCTTGGTCTTTTTCGGCGATCGTATATCCTTTACCCTTTTTGGTGACAACATGCACCATCACTGGCCCGGTATGCTTGTGAGCACCTTCAAAGGTACTAATCAATTCTGCCAAATTGTGGCCGTCTACAGGGCCGATATAGGTAAATCCTAGCTCTTCAAATACCGCACCAACTTTGGGAACGGCTAGCCGCTTCATCCCTTCCTTCACCCGCGCCAGTTCGGGCGAAATTGTTTCGCCGACAAACGGGATATTTTTGAGTTGTTCCTCGATATTGTCACTGAGGAACTGAATCGGCGCACTGACGCGCAATTTGTTCAGATAGCGCGGAATTGCACCGACATTGGGCGAGATCGACATCTCGTTATCATTTAACACTACTAATAAATTAGTTTTGGGTAAATGTCCGGCATGATCGATCGCTTCTAGAGCCATGCCACCTGTTAATGCGCCGTCACCGATGACCGCCACGCATTTGAAGTTATCGCCATTAAGATCGCGTGCCATCGCCATCCCCAATGCCGCAGAAATGCTCGTAGATGCGTGTCCGGCACCAAAGTGGTCGAACTTACTCTCTTTGCGATTGAGATAGCCAGCAATGCCATCCTTCTGGCGGAGCGTGTGAAAGCGATTGTATCTACCCGTAATTAATTTATGGGGATAAGCTTGGTGTCCGACATCCCAAACCACCTTATCTCGATCGAGATCCAATGTTTGATACAGTGCCAAGGTCAGCTCGACAACACCTAACCCAGGGGCTAAATGACCGCCACTGGTCGCCACTGTCTGAAGATGTTTTTCCCTGATTTCTAGTGCGATCTGCTCTAGTTGCCGAACTGATAAACCGTGCAACTGGTTTGGATGGGTGATTTCGCTTAGGTGCATAGCCAGTTTTCCCCGTCTGATAAGATCTCGATATTTGATTAGCTTCTCTAACTGTAATTTATTTAGCAGGTTTGAGATCGGTAAATTCTCTGGTTGTAACAGTTAGCAATGGGAATTTGGGGGGAAGGGGAGACTGGGGGACGGGAAGACGGGGAAATAAACGACAAAGAGCAACATCTGAAATCGTTAGCAAATGACAACAGCGGGCAAGCAAAGAAACTGGGTAATTATTTCAAATCGCCTGGTCTGTTTGTCGAGCTGCTATGATTTGAACGATCGACCTGACAATTTAACCGGCTATGCAATGGGATAAATTACCGAAATTGGTAAAGATTGGATTAGTAACTGTAGTGAGTGGCGGTGCGATCGCGGCTACTTATAGCGCACTCGATCGATTGGGATACATACCCCCGATCTCGCTATGGCGATCGATCGTGTGTACAGATTGTCCGACCCAATCGGCTTACCATCAGCGACCCAATACCCTGATTAAAAGCGATCGATCTCTGGCCGATTTACTAGGCGATCGAGTAGATAAATCAAGTATTTCGATCTTAATTGAAAAATCAAAATATCGGTTGACAATCTACAAAAATAGACAACCTCTTAAATCATATCCGATCGTGCTAGGCGAATATCCGACTGGCGATAAAGTTATTGAAGGCGATCGGCGTACCCCTGAAGGCATCTTCCAAATCAAAGATCTCTATCCCCATCCGCAGTGGTCGAAATTCTTATGGTTCGACTATCCGAATTCAGCTTCCTGGCGTAAACATTTGGCTGCCAAACAAACTGGTGAAATTCCTTGGTACAAGTCTATCGGTCGCGATGTTGGCATTCACGGGGTACCTGTAAATTTAGATAATTTAATCGATCAGCAAGTTAATTGGACGTGGGGATGTATTTCGCTCAAAACTGCTGATGTCGATGAGATTTATCAAGTATCTCGATCGGGTACTTTAGTTGAAATTGTTCCCTAAGTTGTAGATCCCCGACTTCTTGAAGAAGTCGGGGATCTGGCGTAAATATTCCTAGTCACTCTCGATCCTGGGTATGCTAAAGATCGGTGAATTCGCGCAATATTACAACTGCTATGTCTGGCAATCTGCAAATTCCCCAACGCTACGTTAGAATTAGTAAATACTTATCCAAACACTTGCGTCATCAGCCAGAACGACTGGGATTGGAACTATTACCAGGTGGATGGGTCAGTGTAGATAAGCTGCTAGCAGCAGCATCAGCCAATGGATTTGAGATTAGTCTAGCTGAATTACAACAGGTAGTTGCCACCAATGATAAACAACGTTTTGCATTTAACGATCGCGGCGATCTGATTCGTGCCAATCAGGGACATTCGATCGAGATCGATTTACAGCTTTTAGTTCAAACTCCCCCAAATACTCTCTATCATGGCACTCATGTCAAAGCAGTAGCCGCAATTTTGGTAGCAGGATTGCAAAAAATGTCTCGTCACCACGTTCATCTCACCACAAATCTGAAGATGGCATTCAAGGTGGGTGGTAGGCGAGGCGAAAGTGCGATCTTGGCAATAGATCCGCTAGCGATGATCAATGATGGCTATCGCTTTTATCGGACGGAAAACGATGTGTGACTGGTCGATGCCGTCCCCCCAGAATATTTAACACGAGTAGATGATGTTCCGTGAGCTTTGAAGCTCGGACAGCAAATTTTAGGATAGAAAATTAATATGGGCTACGATAATTTTAATCAGAATAATAACGCTCAAAGTAAAGGACTATTAGCCTCGGGCTGGCGACCCCTGAATCGAGATTTGGACGTCGGATTTTTTGCAAATATTGTGCTCAATGATTCCTGGAGCTTGGCCAAACGCAGTGCTGATTTCTTGAGCGATGTCGCCGATGCCCTCAGTCGCAAGCAATATTCCTGGTGGGCGAATATGCTAAATGTATTTTCCGATAGCGTTCAGTACGAATTTAACGAACTGTGGAATTATATTACCCCCGATCCGGCTTCACCCGATCGCCGACACAAAGATGTCTTAGTCGCCCAAACTCCGATCGTTCAATTGGTCAGTCGCGATAGTATTCCGATCGATTATGTCTTAAATCGGTTAGAAGAAATTACTGTCAAAAATATTCTGGAAGTTTTAGGCAAACCCGATCTGATCACTCAGTACTATTGGGAACGGTATTTCTATTATCCACCAGAGCGATTCACTACCTGGGAACGGCTGGAAGTCTTGGGGTATGTTTCGGCATACTGGAAAGAATACGATATCTGGGTACAAGTCGAGACATTTGAAAAAGGCAAACGTCAATATACAATTTCAGCTCCAGATTTAGCCCCCTTAATTAGTAAGGCTACCTACGATGTGGCGGTGATTCTCAGCGGCTATAAAAGTCGCGTTGGTAAAATCAATAGCGAGTATCCAATTCGATCGTTCTCAGCCGACATTCAAAGCTTCACCGATCGCGTCCAACAAGCAATCTTGAGCGAACAACAGGTAGCTGTCTTAATTAATGGCGAACCTGGAACAGGTAAAACCGTCTGGACGCAATCGATCGCTAAAGAAGTGCTGATGCCGTTGGGATATGTGATTTTTATCCTCGATCACGATGCAGTTGAAAACTTCGTACCACCGAGTTATTTAGAACGGATTTGCTTGATTATTAATGAAGCTGATAATCTAGCTAAAAATCGCGCCCTCGAATCGGCTCAAGAAAATAGTAAAACCGAACATATTTTGGGTTTACTCGATGGCACTCTTTATCAAAGCGTAATTGATGAAGCGGGTATTCATCTCCAACAAAAGTTGGTGGTTCTGATGACTTGCAATACTACCGATCGCATGGATCCGGCTTTATTACGCAAAGGACGGGTTGATTTCACCTATGAATTCGTTCATAAATTTGTCTAGTAGTCTCCCGTAAATCTAGTAAGGGCAATTCATGAATTGCCCTTACTAGATTTACGGGAAACACAAGGAGGAAATGGGATCCTAATTTCCGCCGTCTAGGACTAGGCTATGAGCTTTGTGACTCAGATCCGCACAGTTTAGTTGTATCAATTGTCTGGAGTAAATGCTCGCTGAATTCGGCGCAACTTGTGGTGATGTTCGGTGTGTTGGACATATTCTTGGTAGGATATGTTCGGAATTTGACAATGCGATCGCTCGAAAAGATCGATTAATGACAGATCGATCTGTTGCTGAATTGCTGGTTGTAATGCTGGCGGCACTTTGACAAAAACTGCGATCGCCGTCGGACTTGTTTGCACAACTCGATATGCTTGAATATCTACTGAAGCTGTCATAATTGCTCTGCGGACAAAATCTGGAAATATCGATATTAATTTCTCTCCAGTGAGATTTGGCAACCAAAAAATATCATCGCATCGCCCTTCGACGCTGGCTAAAGCTGTAAATACCGATTCGCAGGGACAGGGATCTGGTCGTTCTGTTAAAATGTCATCTAAGCGATAACGAATAATTGGTTGAGTTCGCCGATTAAAATCCGTGATAATCGGCATGAATTTTCCCAGTTGGCGATCGATATATTCTTTTTGAATTACTAAGATATCTTCATTGAGATGTAGAGTACCATATGCACAAGTACTTCCTAAAAAACCTTCCGTACATTGATACAATTGATGGATCGTGCGACCGAAACATTCGGACAAATATGTTGCATCTAAGGGGTCTAACACCTCCGCCACAGCAATGATTTTCTCTGGTAGGATACGTAGCTCACCGCTCGATCGAGCGGCGGCTAATCGCCTTAACATTGAGGGTGGTGCGACTAAAATCGTCGGATCGATCCGGTTGAGCCGCTCGATGTGGTTTTCAACAGTAGCAAATAGATCGAAATACTCAAAGCGAATGCGTTGTCTCTGGACTGTTTCATAAAGATTGCTATTAGCTCTGAGGAAAAAAGCAATTCGCTCGGACGTAAAAATCGAGTGAGGTAGTGCTTTTGCCAAGATACTACCCGCCCATAGTTGCCGCTCTACTGGGCTGACGATAAATAAGCCCCGATTGCCACTTGTCCCCGAAGATAGCCCAATCGTATATCCCTGAATAGTCGGACTAAAGTTACGCGTTGTTTCAGCTTCGATCGCCAGCGTAAATGCTGAGTCTTTGGTAATTCCGACTGTATTTAAGTCGTCAAAGTTGGCCATCATTGCCGATTTGTCAATGATGGGGAATGTTTGCCAACTACTCAAATCTAAGCCCTGGTATCGATCGCGATAAAACCGAGATTTGGGTAAAACATCGGTGAGAAAACCGATAACTTTGGTATTTTGCCAAGCTAAAAGCTGCTGACGACTCTTGAATTTTCGCACGTATTTTGTTAATAAATACTGCCGCAGAATTGCTAATTTATCGTTCACTGAGTATTAAATTTAATCTTAACTAGAATCATGATGCGATCGACTTATTTAATCCCGCCCAAGTTTTCGCACAATGGGTGGGAATGATGTTTAGCTCTGGATTGAGCTGATGCAATTGATGAATTTTGGCGAGTGTATCTACATATTCTCGATCGTTGGCAAAAATGAGACTGGCGATCGGATGTGGTTTGATGAAATCTTGATAAGCACGGCTGAGCCAACAAGCATCGGCAATTAGAAAATAACTGCATTCGTCAGCGTCAATCACAAATAAACCTAACTGTCCAGTGGCATGACCGGGGAGTTCGACAGCGAGGAGACTACCATCGCCAAACAAATCACAGCCAATATCAAAGGGAAGATACTGTGTCGGTAATGAGATGGTCTGGAGATCTTCTACGGAGATGCGGCGACGATCGAAATCAGCAGGTAATAATCCTGGCAAAAAACCAGCCTTCAACGCACTCCATCCTTGGCGATTTTTTACGGCTTGATAGGCAGAATTAAAACAGATAAATCGAGCATTTGGAAAATCTTGTAAACCGCCAACATGATCGGCATGAAAGTGAGAAATAATAATATAACTTACCGATTCTGGCGAGATGCCTGCTTGTTGGAGTTGAGAGACAGCACTATCTGCGGGCTGGAAATATACAGGCGTAGCTAGCGCATATAACCGTAATGGCCAAGCACGAGTTTCTTGAAAAAATCGCTGAGAATAGCCCGTGTCGAAGAGGATTACGCCGAGCGTCGGATGGAATATCGCCGCAAATAGCGAGGGGAAATTAGCTTGCTGCCATTTGCCATCGCGGATGACTACCGCTTCAGGATGCGTGCAATATCCGGCTGAAAAAAAGTTAACTTTAAGGGACATATCGATCGCGATTATTAGTTTGATACCATCGAGCGAAAATATCTAATCCATTGTCGATACTCACGCGAGGTTGATAGCCTAATTCGTGAGTGGCTGCGGTAATGTCTAAGGTTTGACTATAGGCTAGTAATCCCACTGTATACCGAGTCAGAATGGGTTCTCTCCCCAACAATATTGTATTGGCGATCGATTCCATTAGCGATGCCGTCCAATTCGCTGTACGCAGTGAAATTGGTCTGAGTCGGCACGGCTCCTCTAACTTGGCAAATAGCTGTGTCAATAAGTTAGCAACAGTAATTGGTTCTCCATTCGTAATATTAAAAATTCTGCCCAATAAGGTCTCTGGGGCAGTTTGGCACAGCAATAAAGCATCAATGACATTATCGACATAGGTAATGTCAATGCAGGCTTTGCCTCGATCGATCAATGGAATCCCGCCACGTCGATTTGCTCTCATTAATCGGGGTAGAATCGCAGTATCGCCAGGGCCAAAAATACCGCGCGGTCTGATCGCAATTGTCGGTACACCAGATTGATGTGCTTTGCTGACTTCGAGTTCGGCTAATTGTTTGCTACTAGCATAAGCGTTAACGGGGATGGGTAAAGGTGTATTTTCTAAAATATTTAAGCGATCGTGGTAATTGCAATAAACAGCAGATGTAGACACATGAATCAATCGCTTAATGTGATGAATTTGACAGCCTTGGATGACATTTCTAGTGCCTAAAAAATTAATCTCATGAAAATCTCGATCTTTGCCCCAGGGTGAAGATAATGCACCGCAATGAAAAACATAGTCTTGTCCTTGAAGATCGGCAATTATTCCCGATCGATCTCTCAAATCTCTAGCTATGAAATGGACGTTGTCAGTGACTAGTTGTTCACCAATACTCGAATTGCGACCTAATGCCGTAACTTCATGTCCAAGTTTGCTAAGTTTAACTACCAATTGTTTACCTAAAAAACCTGTCGCCCCAGTTACTAAACTTCTCATGAGAGTATTATTTTTTTATACCTTTTTCTTGCCAAATTGAGAGTTGAGTTATAGTATTTAATGTGAGCGTGCGATCGGATAAATTTGAAATCATCGATCGTCGATCGCTCAAATATTCGAGATGTTGATGATTGCCAGTAGATTGTAAGATCGCTCGATGATCGCGGATCGCTCTTGCCAATGCGCCCGTCGGGAACCAACGTCCAGGGAAGATAAATTTTCCCAGTTTAGCCCAACTATCCTGGCTCCCCGTCAAGTGATAAAATCGCTCGACAGCATCGAATCCCGCCGATGCTTTAAATACTCCCCCGTAAGCAATAACGATCGGGTTGACTTGTAATTCTTCCTGGAGTTTTGGGGCAGCAGCTAAAGCAAGTCCCGCACCAATACTGCCACAAATTAGCCATAAATTACTATCTAGCGATGCCGCAGCTCCCAGTCGATTGCTGATACATCGAGCGATGGTATTGCCGTAGGTTTTTTCTAAGCATGTCACTAGTACCGTTTGCCAAAAGTTGTATAAAGAGATTAACCATAAGGGCAATTCTCGATCTCCAAAATGTTGCCAAATCTGCAATCTAGCAAATTCACGAGCAGTCGAGTTGTCGTAAGGAAAAGGTGCTGAGACGATCAAATCTACATCAATTTGATCGCCCAGCTCTTGCAAAAAATCTCTTTGTTCTGGTGCCAAATCTTCGCTGGCATAGTTACTAATTCCAGTCAGAAAAACAACCGCATTTTTCCATGGAGATTGGGTATCAGTGACCGATTTTGTAGATCTACTCCACAGATACCACCACCACAGTGTTTCTCCCAAAGTCCACAGCAAAATCATACTTGCGATGCCAATGCCCATAGCGCAGATCCAGATGATGATCGTCATTAACTTTCAACTTATTCAAATCTCTGGTACATTCCGCTGTTTGACAATTTCAAAGCTGCCATCAGCTTTAAGTTCGATCGTTTTTCCCCGCCAATCGATCCGCCGGGGCGAAAGCAAAGCTAAAATAATATGGATTGGCATCACTAGCTGAATCGCTAATAATAACAATATGTGACGATCGGGCGTAGCATTTTTAAAATATTTAGTATTGAATTGGGTCAGAATGTAAGCATTGACACCAAAATAGATAAGTCCGTAAATTGCCGCGTACGCAGAAGGGCATAATACCAGATAGCCGAAGACGATCGCCGGAACAAAGGTCGGTATTAGTGCCGTGCTATAAAATATCGCAAGTTCGCGAATACTGATCGATTTTAGGATCGATTCTTGCGGGAAAATAAACCACCGATTTAAGAGGGTGAAATAATGAGCGGCATCTTTAATTTGGGTGCTGATGCCATGACAAACTGGGGTTTGGGCTAGTAGATAGCCATGCGATCGAAAGTGTTGGGCGATCGCAAAATCATCGACAATTGCTGTTTCTAGTCCCGAAAAGCCATCGACTAGATCTAAAACCTCGCGTTTCATCACAAAAAACATCCCGTTAATTGTAAAAGGTGCTGTCAAAAAAGTATAAGGAACGTAAGTCAGCAGGCTACCACTATTCACAACACAAGATACTAGTGTAGACCAAATATTTGAGAAGTTAAGATAATAAGGTAAGCCAAAAGCAACTCCAACCGCAGGTCGATCGAGAAAGGGAATCGCTCGATCCAGTCCTCGATCGGGTAAAATTGTGTCATCATCTAGCACGGCGATGATCTGACCTTGCGCCTGCTGCAATCCGGCAATTAATTTAAACGTCTTGGGACTGATGCGCTCTGGGGGTTGTGGTAATGAAATTAGCTGAACGACCGCGTCTGGATATCGCTCGATTAATTGGCGACAGCCAATTTGCGCTTGAGCATCATCATCATCAATCAACCACAAAAATTCAGTGTTATAACTAGTTTTCATCTGCAAGTTACTGGCTAGACAATCCCACAAAGTAGGATCGCCACTCAGAATGGGTTGCAAAATACTGACTTGCAATCCGGCAACTCGATCCGCTGCTTCACTGCTCGCATCTTCTCGCTTGAAAAAATCTTCGATCAGCAGGTACTTACCAATTCTTTCAACTAAAAATAATAAACCAATCGATATAATTAAGAAGTTCATATATTTGCGATTATAGATCCAGTTTACTACTGGCCAGCGCCGAATTTAGTATTCAAAGACGATCCCGCCGACCGAAAATCCTGCAGAAGTGCCCAACAGCATCACCAGATCTCCGCGCTGGATCTTGTTTTGGTGACTCAGGTGGCCCTGCTCTTCAAGCTAACGGTGATTCACAAAATGTTGTTGGTGTCACTCACGCTGGTGGAACAATGGGAAGCAATATCGTTTCTGAATATTCCGATTTAACTCGCT
>NZ_JANNDR010000278.1:0-3523 GCF_031378165.1 Chamaesiphon sp. OTE_75_metabat_556 | reverse complement strand
ATGGGATGCAATCGACGCGCGAAAGTCGCCACGGTATTGCTTTTCAAGCTTTTTCTTTTCGTCATTAACTGGTTCAAAGATCGAATCACCAGTTTTAACCTTTTTCAATAACTCCTTGAGTCCGGTGGCGGCTGCGGCTTTTTTGAGATCGGGAAAATTCGCCCCTGTTAATATTTCATTCAACCACGCCTTAGCCATTGGATCGACACTCTTACTCTTAGTTAATATTGCCGAAAATCATCCCGACATTTGTGGCTACGGCTGACAGTTTTCGTCTCACCGATTGACTCGCTGAAATGCCCTTGTAATAGAGTTTTACAGCCTTGCCAGCCACGGAAAACTCTAGATATTTATCCACCGTTCTCAACCCCAATCCGGCGATAACTTCTTTGATGGATTGTTCGCCAATTAGCGAACTAAAGAATGAACCTTTAGAATAAGTAGCCGTCTGTTTGGCCGTCACAAACAGCTCGGTTAATAGAGCTAATTGATTCGGGTAGCGGTATGTTTCCCCGTCGAGTTGAATCTCGATCGCAGTGCCTTCTTGATAGCCCATTGCCGCATTCGCTTGTTCGTGGAATTCTGCCAGCAATTGGGGAATATTCCTAACCTTCCGATAGCCACCAGCGGTGGTGCCATTGGGCGAGAATTTATTCGGCATATAGCGAACTATCGTGCCTTTAGAACCAAACCCATTAAAATTGTATTCCTGCGGGTTATTTTCTTCCGATCCATTGGCGTGTAGTCGCCGATTGGTAGTTTTTTCTAGTGCTTCATCGATCGTGCCGTCCGGTTTGACACTAATTCCTAAAACCTCTGATTGTCTATTGACATGCCAGCCGATAGTAGCCACCCGAGATCGATCGGGATCTGTTTCGTCGGTAGCAAATTTATTTGCATCTAAAGCTTTGGCAATATTAATTACGTTGATGGAATCCATGACTAATGTCCCTATGCCTCTCTCTTCACCAGTTTGGGGATCGAATTGTGGTTGAATATGCCAGTTATATGCGCGTTCGTCATCGACTAAAAACATCGGGTGTGTGTCGTCAACACCGATATCGATGCCAGCCGCTAGTTCGTTATGCCAATAGTTATTATTAGCGGCTAGTTTGTGGAGAATATTTTGCTCGTATTGTTTGTTTTCTCGGTAATAAACGCGAGGCGGATCGACGTTGCTAGCTGTTAGATCGTCGGGGAGAGGTTTAATTTTTGCTACTAAAGCTTGATAAGCCGATACCCAATGAGCGAACAATGATTCGATATTGGTGTGGAGATAGTCACTCCAGGCATATTCTGTTACCAGATGGAGAGTGTTCCTTATTTGATTAGTCAGTGATGAGACAATATCTGTATCGCCAAATATCTGTACCGTTCCTAATACGGCCTCACTAAAATCGATCCAGTAATCGGTGTTTTTTTGAAATATTATTCGGCGATGCACCCAGTCGATCGACTGTAATTTTGGGATAGGTTCGTAGGGATTAGGCCGATAATAGTTAAAGTCAATTTCACAATCGCGATCGACTTTAAGCTTGATTTTTCGACTAGGCTTCCTCCTATAATCCCATTGGTATCCACCTAACAAATCTAAATAATCGGCGGGTACGGGATAACGCACTTCTCGATCGTATTCAAACCAACAATAAAATGGCTGGGTAGATTGCACTGCGGTGTAATGGCCAGTGCCGACGGCGATTTTATAAGGTCTTGGATTAAGGCTATGGGCATAATCCCAAAAAGCTTGACCCGCAGGAGTATAGATATTAGCGTAAAAATCCACTTCGGAGTTATAGAAGATCACCCGACCATAAAGATCGAGTCGATCGACATATTTGCCTTCGATTTCTGTTCTCAGTGGGAAAGCATAATGAGCTTGAATAATTGATTCAAAATCTAGAGTTATCCGATCGGGGCTGTATCTTTGCACAGCTAGCCAGCTTTGCATCAAGCCCTTATGGGTACTAGGTACGAGGTGCCTATAAGCCTCAAAGTCATAACCTTCAACGATCGAAACAGGTCGATCTACACAGTACAGATCGTAAATCTGGTAATTGTCATACTGCTGTAACGCTGGTTTGGGACTTGTTGGAGCGCAATTATCATCAACTAAATAGGTGTTAATTGGGCTAGCCATACATTAAATAAAACGTGATAAATATTGAATTGAGCCAGCAATTATCGAGCCGCTGCTGGCCGATTTCGATTGAAATTCAGCATCGATCGAGTTGGCCGATTGAGTCTCGATCGTGCTATTTGCTAAAGGCTTATCCTACGCTACTACCTTGTCCGTCACTAGGCAAACCCACAGATCCTAAATAGGTAGTATTTCCAGTCTGCTTAGGTAGATGCAAGAGGATTTTCACGACGGGGATAGCAGCAACTGTCGCATTCACTTGATACAAACCTTTTTCAATGCTGTTAGCAGGTAAACCAGCAATATTTGCAGCAGTAATTTCAGCCAGTGCGGCAACGCTTTCGCGGTAAAAGAATTGTTCGACAGTAGTCAATCCGGTCAAATCTTCAGATCCAGGGGTATCACTGGCAAAATCACCCAACCAGTTACCCAGATCGAGGGAGGCAGGAGAGCATTGATCGATCGTGGCGACGGATAAAGCTTTACCTTTAGCGATCTCGGCTGGCGTGTAGGGTAGATTAGCCTCAACCTTAATATAGGTCGGCATTTCGTCAATTTTGACACTGCCAATAAATTTAGGATCGGGTAAGACTGCGGGAGACATTACAGCCGGAACACCAACGACTGGGGGAACGGAGCGAGGATTTGGAGCGATCGCGGGGATAAGGGTTTTAGCCGTGCTGAGATTGGTACCGCCAAACAGTTGAGTCGCACCATACAAGGCACGTTGGCAAGAATTCTGAAAGCCGAGGGCATGAATTTTGGGAGCTGTAGCTAATTTCATCGGTAAAAACCTTGATTTTATTTTTAGCATTCCCATATCTGCATCAGAGATATGCATTTTTCAAATCGATCTGCGCCGATCTAGCAATATGCTAGAAAGTTTCGCCCCCTATAGGGAACGAAACTTTTCCAATCGCCAAAATGTTACTGTGAGAGGGTTCTGGGGGCATGGTAAAAGCATGAGATTAGGGGGCAGTTATCGCCCCATCCACTGCACAAATTACCAATTAACATTTTTTCGATTATGGCTCTTTCTACCATCGTTCAAACAGACGGCACCGTCCGGGCTACTACTTGGGTCGGTTTACTGTATGAGTTACTTTTACTCGGACATCACTTGCAAGGACGCTACAACCGCGCTAAACCTAAATTTAAAAAAAACGCTTACCAGATCGATTACAAATTCGACGGTGACACTACTACTTTTACTGCCAAGGTTGCGCTCGAAGGTCAACGGGTGATGAATCCGACTACTAGCAAGCCTGAATTCAAACTCGATAGCACTCTGGGCGATTACATCGTGGATGCTGTTGGTTTACCCGTTCCTTTCAGTGGCGGTACTGGCGTGCTCGCAGGTTATGACAGCTATGAAGAAGCTTTGGT
>NZ_JANNDR010000275.1:0-1671 GCF_031378165.1 Chamaesiphon sp. OTE_75_metabat_556 | reverse complement strand
GTACGATGGCGATCGATTGCGGCTCAGACAATTTAAGCTATTATTCTTAGTTCGATCTCCTTTCGATCGCTATCGTTCTTGAATTAGTCCAAACACTAAAGATTTCGATCGAATATTATCTTTACTGCCATGTTCACTTTTAATAAAAAATACTTCTATTTTACACTGCTACTATTTGCGATCGAAGTAGGTATTGCGATGTTTGTACATGAGGGTTTTATCCGTCCTTTCATTGGTGATGTCCTAGTAGTTATCCTCATTTATTGCTTAGTCAAAACTTTCGGCAAGATTCGATCGACTACTGCGGCCATATCGGTTTTGGCGTTTGCTGGGACGATCGAGATCCTGCAATCCTTTAATCTGGTTCAGATCTTAGGATTGCAAAATAACAGAATTATGGCTATAGCGATCGGCAGTACGTTTGACTGGAAAGATCTGTTAGCTTATGCGATCGGAACGATGGTAATTTTATGGCTGGAAAAATAGCAGTAAGTTGGATCGATCGAGATAAAGTCTCTAATTAAAATTGTTATTCACTTCAGAATTTCTAGACGAAAGATCGTCAATGTTCTGCAAAAGCTAGGGAGTGAACTCGATCGCCAAATAGCTAATAGCCACCACCATTAGAATTAATCGTCTGTCCGGTAATCCATTGGGCATCATCTGTTGCCAGCCAACCAATTAACCTAGCCGCATCTTCTGGTTGACCCCAACGTCCTTGGGGATTGGCAGCGCGAATGAATTCGTAGAGTTCGGGATCTGCCCAGCCCGTATCAGTTGCCCCAGGATTGACCGTATTGACCGTAATTCCCCGTGGCATCAGATGAGCAGACAAACTCAGCGTCAATTGCTGCAAGGCACCTTTAGAGGCAACGTAGGCTAGTTCACCAGGCATCGGCGCAAGCTGTTGTCCCGAAGTCAGGAGAATCACACGACCGCCAGTAGGTTGGTGATGTTGCGCGGCGAAGGCTTGGGCGAGGAGTAGTGTACCGCGTACATTGATGTGTAAATGTCGATCGATTTCTGATGCTGTCAGTTCTTCTAAATTGCCCATCGTGCTGTAGGTATGATTTGCAACTAAAATATCGACATGTCCAAAAGTTTGTACCGCCGCATTCATAATTTGCGCGGGCACGGCAGGATCGCTAAAATCTCCCTCGGCGTGGGCAATCTTGGTGCCAGATTCTGCTAATGTGGCGATTAATGCCGCTATGCCATCAGCATCGGCTCCCCACTCTCGATCGACATCATAGGGTCTAAAGGAGTGAATAAACACATCTGCACCAAGAGCAGCGAGTCTTTGAGCGATCGCAAACCCGATTCCTTTGCGTCGGCTGACGCCTGTAACTAGAGCAACCCGCCCTTTTAAAACTGCTTCAGGCATAATTTACTTTTGGGCGATTTTCCAAAGGAAAGGCTGCGCCAACGCATATAAGACATCAGAATCGAGAGCTTGAATCTGATTAGCGCGTAAAAATTCTAGATTGGTCGATTTCACCCGCGATTGAGTGGCAGCATCTAATTGGTCAACAGTACCTCTAATCCCGCCACCCATCACCATCGTCCACCAATCTTCAGGTGTTGCGAGTTTATGGGTATCTGTTTCGGCAAATACTTCTACATTCGTCGCACCACCAGACTCTAGCAACGCTTTGAGGGACTCTGTATCAC
>NZ_JANNDR010000258.1:0-7118 GCF_031378165.1 Chamaesiphon sp. OTE_75_metabat_556 | reverse complement strand
AAAGATTCCGTTTATTCTCGCTTGGGATTTCCCCGTTACCGAATTTGGCAAAGACGTAAATTATTATCGTCGCTATACCGATTTCTTCGGTCGATCGGGTGAAAATAGTTGGGCGATGGTGCGGACTGCGCTCAAACATTCTGATACTTGGCAAGAGCAGATAATTAACTGGCAACAACCGATTCTCGATCGATCCGATCTGCCCGATTGGTTCAAGATGGCCTTGTTTAATGAGCTGTATTTACTCACCGATGGTGGGACATTATGGTCGGCGGCTGACGATCGCGATCCGGTGGGACAATTTGGGGTTTTAGAATGTCTGGATTATCGCTGGTATGAAAGTTTAGATGTTCGCTTATATGGCTCCTTTTCTGTCCTCTTACTGTGGCCGAAATTAGAGAAATCAATCCTGATTGCCTTCGCCAGAGCGATCGATACTGAAGATACTAATAAACGCCTGATTGGTTACTACGTCCAAACCGCATTCGGCTATGAAGATCGTCCCCAAAATGTCGATCGCGATGCGATGATGGCACCCCGCAAAACTCTTCACGCCACCCCCCACGATCTCGGCGCACCCAACGAACATCCGTGGGAAAAGACCAACTATACCTGCTATCAAGATTGCAATCTGTGGAAGGATTTGGGTAGTGATTTCGTTTTGCAAGTTTATCGCGCCTATGTATTTACAGGTAAACAAGATATCGAATTTCTCGCCGAATGTTGGACGGCAATTGTTGATACCTTAGCCTATCTCAAACAATTCGACCTCGATAACGATGGCATAATTGAAAACTCCGGCGCACCCGATCAAACCTTCGACGATTGGCGACTGCAAGGAATTAGTGCTTATTGTGGCGGATTATGGTTGGCAGCACTAGAAGCCGCGATCGCGATCGGTCAAATTCTCACCCAACAATACCACGGCGAACTCACACCCAAACCTACCGAGATTATCCCTCAATATCAAGCCTGGTTAGATTCAGGAAAACCTATCTATCAAGAACAACTCTGGAATGGTAGTTTCTACCGCATCGATACTGGTAGCGGCTCCGACGTCGTGATGGCAGATCAATTGTGCGGTCAATTCTACGCCAAGCTCCTCGGACTAGATGACATCGTGCCCATAGATTGTGCCAAAACTGCCCTAGAAACAGTCTATCAATCCTGTTTTCTCAATTTCCAAGGCGGTAAATTTGGAGCCGCCAATGGGGTCAAAATCGATGGCTCACCATCGAATCCTAAAGATACCCATCCCCTCGAAGTCTGGACGGGAATTAACTTTGGCATTGCGGCATTTTTAGTACAAATGGGAATGCGCGAGGAGGCATTGAAATTAGCCCAGACAATTGTCGAGCAGGTATATACGAATGGGTTGCAATTTAGAACCCCTGAGGCGATTACTTCTGCTGGCACTTTCCGCGCCAGTCACTATCTCCGCGCGATGGCAATTTGGGGAATTTATCACACTTTGAGTTAAGGATCTCGGTAAGTTTGTTATGGCAAAGTGAAACATAAAATCTATAAAATAATATTTTTCCCTTAATTAGGTTGAATTTTTTATTTTCTTTGTCTAATTTCTTAATATCAAATACTCTAACCTTCTCCAGCTAACCACCTTGCCTGAACACCAGCACTTTGAATCGGAGCGTGAGAACTTTCACGCCAAAGAGCTAGAACTGATTCCAAGTATTTTCTACTTTCGTAATCAGTTCTAGTTGTATCTATCAGTTTGTTCATTATCCACTGTGCTGCCAAATCCTGTTCTGTAGTCAATAAGCACAAACAAACAGAAAGAGCTTTGATATACCAGTGACCAATTTTTGATGTGTAAAAATCAACTATTAGTTCTTTTACATTTGTGATTTTTTCATCAGATTCGGGATGGAGAAGAAGCATTATTAATGATGCTGCCTGGACCCTTGATCCCATTTCCGTGTTCTTATATATCTGCTGCAAACACATTGTATTCGGAACCATTTCAAAAATCATTTTTTTAATCACATCATGTTGTTCTCTGTGAATTTCTCTGTGAACCCAGAATATTCTCTGAGTAGTTAACATTGCATTTAACAAATGAGGGATAAGATTTGCTTCCAATGGTAAATTCAACTTAAATGACGTAAATCCAGGAAATGTATCTTCATCAATTACATTCTCAGAAATATTGGATAGGATAATTTTTCTAAATTCATTTTCTTTTGTAGAAACTTGCTTTAATAGCTTGCCCCAAACAGAAGGTTTTGATAAAACTAGGCTAGGTCTTTCAATAACCTTATCAAGAATAATACTTAGGACTTCTTCCCCATTGAAACCTCTAAGAATTCTATGTGCTTCATCTAAAGTCCAAAGATAAACTCCTGTATGTGGATGCTTGTCGATCACTTTTTTCCATAACACTATTTCTAAATTCTTCTTTGATGGTTCTGGTATTACACGAATTTTTAGATTTTTGTCAATCTCCTCATGAAACTCTTGATCATCAATAGATTTCAAGCTAGCAATATTATCGATTATTGACGATGAAATCAAATTATTCATTGGCAATGATAAATTCAAGCTGGAAAAAAATAAATATATTAGATCGCATTTTTTAATGTTAAACCAATTAAATATTTCAATTAAATTTGAGCGACTACTACTCTTTGCATAACGAAATAGCAACTGGGTTATTTGAACAAAATCACAGGAAAAAGACATGTCTTCTGACAATTCTGTTGCTGATATTTTTCCCGAAAAATGAGACTTCCATTTGACAACCTTGATGAATTCATAATCTTGTACAGGATCAATATCGCTAGATTCAAATGGTATATTATTTTCAGATACAAATAAATTTATAAACTTCTGCTCTGTATTTGATAGCTCTAATATATTAGAGGTAGAGAAGAATATATTATGATTAACTGTAATAATTTGAACAGCCGCTGCAAATGCATCTATTGAAAGAGAGAGCCATTGATTCCCTAATAAGATTTCTCCAATAGTTTTCAGAAACCATTGTTTAGCATGGTTAGATTTGGGTCTGGCCTGCCTTTCATTGTAGAATTCTCTTTCTAGCAGGCTGGATGTTAACAAACAAGATAAATATTCTGAAGGTGCTTGCTTTAAGAATTTAGTTACATATTTTATGTCTTCTGCGTACTCAATATTATCTGGTAATATCTGTGTCAAAATAATAGCAGCTCCTATGCTCTCGTTATAATTACTTTCTTTCAAGCAAGAGACAAGAAAACTATATAACCAGGATTTTGAATTTGATTGATTTATTTGTGTAAGAGTAAAAAGTAAGTTTGCTTTTGTCGAAGTGGCTAATGGTTTGAGCGAATTACGAAATTGCTGTCGAATACGTTTGTCTTGTTCTAATACACCTTCTTGAAGAAGCCTTGCAACTAAAATAGATCCCCTCGCTAATCTTTTATTTAGGAGTCGAATGTGTTCATCTCCCTCATTTAAATTCTCTAGAACTTGAATTGCTACTGTTAATTCTGTTTTGCGATCATTCTCAATGAGAGCACTAAGTAAAAAATGTGTGACTTCTCGCCAGTGTGCATCACCTGCAATAAGCTGTAGTCTATCTCGTAACTCATCTACACTAGCAGACTCATAAATAAACTCAGCAGCAAAAAATTCTTGTAATTGCCGCACATCAAATCGAACATAATCGCCATCATCAGGGGTACTAACTAATACAAGTCGATCTGTTGTTGCTTCCATTAAGATATCAACTTGCTCGTCTATATTTGTCTCTACCATCTGAGAAACTGCACCTGTCACTAGCAGCTTAAATTCATCACGACTAAGCTTTGTTTGAGCACCTTGACTAGATTCTGCTTGTGCATGTAAAACAAACCCTAAACGATTATGAACTGTTTTCAATAATTTTTCATCTTCCCTCAGAAGTTTTGCTATTTTTCTATCTGGCAGATCTCTATTTGCTTCTCGTTTCTTAATTACTTGATAAAAATTAGTAAATAATTTCCACCGTCTTTCTGGAGGTCTTTCTCCATCTCGAACAACAACTGCCATAATATGTGCCTGAAGTGGTGTCGTCATTAACTCACAGACAGCAGGTGATTGAATCGCAGATGTTAATATCTGCATTGATTTTTTTGATTCAGAAACAGGACGATCTAATTCAATAACTGGTTTTGCACACTCTAATGCTTGTTCTGGAGAAAGATTTAATAATTCAATGATAGGTGCATCTAAATTAGTGAATTGTCCAGAGTAACCCTGCGGTCTGGAGGTACAGATCGTAAGCATATCGGAGTTAACTGCAACAGCAATATCATTAACAAAGTGACAGACTTCTAAGGCAACAGCATCTTTCACATCTTGAGGCACTTCATCTAGTCCATCAAAAACAACAAACCACCTATAGCTTCCAATTAAACGTTTTAATGTCCCCACCTGAACTGTTTGTTCAACACCGATAGAAATATATTCAGCTAAATAGGTTAAGATTCCACGCGCCTTGTTTTTGTCATGTTGCCCAAACCAATGAGCAAAGTCTTTTAGTTCAATATACAATGGTATTCTTGGAGATGAAGTCCAAAATCCAGCCTTCTCAGCTACTTTGCGAATTTCACTAGCTAAAGCCTTCTTTGGTGCCAATACTGGTTGAATTTGTTTCTGTAAAATTAGTGCAGCTCTTTGAATTTGGCAGAAATATTGTCCGATTGTTGACTTGCCTTGCCCTGGACCACCTTTGATAAACCAGACTCTAGCGCGGGATGGATGTCTATTCCAGGAACGCCATTCTTCTGAATCAGATTGTTCGTCGTCAACTTGATGACACTTTGCAGAAGTTCGTGCCAGCCACTCTGTAACAAATCCTTGAATATGGTGTTCATCATCGCCAAATGGTAGATCGATAAACAGGTTATGAATCCCAGGTCGTGTATCGGCAGCCGATCCTGCTTGTTCTAATTTAGTGTATTGTTGCTCATCTAGTTGAGAAAGTATCAAAAAGCGTATTATCGTTTTAGCTTCTGCCGACACATCCTTCATCTGATCGTATATTTCAGTCAGGATATTTCCAGGAGTGAGAAAATGTCTGTAGTATTCACCAGCTTGAGGATTAAGAACAAGAAAGTCTAAGATCTTTCGCCCTCCCCAAATGTGAAATCTATCTTTCAAATGTGGAAATTTTTTATTAACTAGATCTCTTGCTTTGTCAAAGGATCCAGTTTGGGGAACACCAGAAGGATCGATATTCGTCGCAATAATCCAGTTAGTTGGCATTATCCTTCTCGACTCTGGTCTTTCAAACTCTGCCAATTCTTCTTTAATTTGAGCTAATAGCCATTTTTGAGGATCTTTAGACAGATTTGGCTTGTGAAACTTTGATTGGATATACCAAGTTCCTGACCATCGATCCGTCTCGCTTGGGTATGGAGCTTCTCCCTCAAAATAGCCATCCCGACCACCATCCGATCCAGGACAAAATCCTGTATGTCCAGGACCTAAGATACGCAACGCTAGCAAATTGACTAAATGCTCGAATGTATTGGGATCAAATTGACTCAGGTCGTAACTTTCAGGCATATCTACTGGTATTGGTGGAGTGAAAGATTAATAGAGTCTTTGTACTTATTTATGCCATTATAAGATATTTATCCGCTCGTAAGACAAAAAAGATGGGCAAAAGATTACCGATGTTGAACTCCCAATCTTGTGGATTCTCACTCCTACATTAGCCGCGCCAACATTGACGGATTTTGGTGCTATAAATGAAGTAAGTTGGGGCAATAGGGTGTACTTGTTGCCACCATTGCAGAAGATGGGGATTATATTATCATCATTCACCATTTACCATCGATTCCAGCTACTTTATGGCTTTGGTTCCTGGGTAAAGATAAAGTTGAACAACAAGCGATCTCCGAAGTAGCTGCTTTACCCGTCAATAGTCCATATCGCACAGATATAGCAATCCTAGAAGATCGAAGCTTCTAAGCTAGCTATTTTATTATATTCTTCTTCCTGATTTATTAAAGGATTATTCATTACTTAAACATGAGCTGTTAATTAATTGATGTCATTGCACTGCAAAACACGCAACTCAATTAAGACCGCCATATAGCCTATTATTTTCTAATATTGAATCTTCTCAATCACTTATTCTGAACTTTTACACCTTGGATCGGGGAATATCAACCTAAGATTATTTGTGATTAAAATGATAGATGTGCATGTTGATGCCATAACCAGTTGTGACATTTGTTACCTCCGCAATGCTCCAGGAAAAACTAAGTGCCCATCATTCAAAACATAGATGGCGCAATCATTATCGTTACCTTCAGCATAAATGAGAAATCATCAGAAGTCAGACCTCAATGTCAAAGTATGAGGATCGATCGCCAGATCCTCAAAATCTGTCCATTGATATACCTGAGTATCTAGCGAATTGTGATAGCTTATCCAGATAAAGCTACCTCATCGTGCGATCGAATGGATAATTCACAGCCGCAACCGCCTTTTAATGAAACCAATGAGGATACCCCAGCCATCGGCGGGGGATTGCCCGTCATTGAGTATTGGGCAGAGCAGACGCTAGCACCACAAGGCCCTAAACTGTGGAAAACATTGCTCCACAAGAGTGCGTGTCTGTCTTGCTCGTGGGGTACGGGCGGACAAAAGGGGGGCTTTACCAATGAAGAGGGTGAGAAGCTCCAACGCTGTATGAAGAGCGTGGAGGCGATTACCGCTGAGATTCAGCCTGGGGTTTCGACACATTTTTTCGATACCAATCCGATCGCCAGATTGAAACAATTATCTTCTTATGAAGCCGACAGATTGGGACGGTTGAGTTTTCCCGTGATTTTACGCGCGGGAAGTTCGCACTACGAGCGGATTTCCTGGGATGAAATTTACGCGATCGCGACTGCGGCATTCAAAAAAGATCCAGAACGCGTTGCTTCTTATAGTTCGGGGCGCGGGTGCAATGAAGCAGCATTTATCTTGCAACTGATGAAGCGGACGTTGGGTTCCAATAATCTGGCAGATTGCTCGGATTTGTGCCATGCACCTTCCACGACGGCACTTAATGAGATGTTTGGTACCAAAACATCGATCGTCAGTTTGGAAAGCTTGAAGGAAGCTGATTGCGTGGTATT
>NZ_JANNDR010000248.1:0-13302 GCF_031378165.1 Chamaesiphon sp. OTE_75_metabat_556 | reverse complement strand
AACGCAAAGAACGCAAAGGTTTTTTAACGTTTGGGTGAGGTTGTTAGCGGCTGCCGCAAAGGGCGCAGAGGGAAGATGACGGACAAAGAGAAGGAGATTGAGGACAGATCTGCGGATGTGAATGAGTATCTAGATTGTCCGCCTGAATTCGTTACAGAGCTTCAATATGCGGACGTTTTGCACGAGCTGATGCAACGCGAACCGATTTTTCATCATCCTGAATTTGGTACGACCCGCCAGGATTTTGAGAACATGACGGATGCTGCATTTTGGGAGGTTGGTGCTTCCGGTCGCCGCTATGGTCGGGATTATGTATTGGCAGAAGTTGTCAGGCGATATGAGGATTCAGGATATCAAGGCATTCACTCTGCTCCAGAAAACACTTGGCAGACTAGAGATTTCTACTGCCGAGCGATCGCGCCAGATACTTATTTGCTGACGTATACTCTCATCCAAACAGCGCGAGTGACGCGGAGATCGACCCTCTGGCAATATACCAACAGTGGTTGGAAGATCTTGTATCATCAGGGAACGATCGTCGAGGATGGTTAATTTTTCCGTTCTGCTCGATTCACATGCCCCTATCAACTCATCCCTACAATGCTAATTAGCGATTTGGGTGAACGCGGATTATTGCAATTAATCGCACCCTATTGTCTGCCCAAGACGATCGGTGATGATGGCGCGATCGTTCATCCACCAGCAGGTTGTGAGTTAGTCGTCACTACTGATGTGCTGGTAGATGGCGTGCATTTTAGCGATCGCACGACGACGGCATTTGATGTCGGTTGGCGATCGGTTGCCGCCAATTTATCAGATCTGGCCGCAATGGGCGCGACACCTTTGGGAATCACTGTGGGGTTAAGTTTACCCCCGATATTACATGTCATCTGGTTAGAGCAGCTTTACGCGGGAATGCAGGCATGTTTGGAGCGATATGGAACGGGGATTATCGGTGGAGACTTGACTCGATCGAGTGTGACGACTGTAGCGATTACGGCATTAGGGGCAGTGCAACCCGATCGCATTATCGCTCGATCGACTGCCCAAATTGGCGATGCGATCGTGGTGACGGGTTATCATGGCGACTCTCATGCTGGTTTGCAACTACTGCTCGATGCCAAAGTGGGGCAAACAGATTTTACAGCGCAACAGCAAGCTTTAATTACCACCCATCAACGACCGCAACCTAGATTGGATGTGTTGCCAATCATCGATCGATTGCGTGCGAATGCGAGTCAACCATTTATGATCAGCGGGATGGATAGTAGCGATGGATTAGCAGATGCGATCGTCCAAATTTGTCAGGCTAGCGGCGTCGGTGCAGTGCTAAATCGATCGACCCTGCCGATCTCCCCAGCTTTATCCCAAGTTTTTCCAGAGACATCCTTAGATTCCGCTTTATATGGCGGTGAAGACTTTGAACTAGTATTGTCGATGCCCGAACCAGTTGCCCTAGAATTAGTGAAGAACATCGGTAAAAGTGCGGCAATTATCGGTCAGGTCGTTCGATCGTCAGATATTGTATTAATCGACGATCTCGCTGGAGGTGCCACAATTTGTTTAAACCGACAGTCAGGATTTCAGCATTTTTAGACCAAACCAAATCCCATTCCCCGTCTGCCCGTCCCCCACTCCCACACCCATGCCTTTTTATCAATCGAATCCCCAACTCACCACTCTAGCCGAAGCCGCTTTGGCAGATACTTGGCAAAAATTTCCGACCTTGGAACGCGAACAGGTTGCACTCACCTGGCTAGTCTATGATGCCCCAATTCCAGTCAATACTGGCGGTGCAATCACCGCCGACGAACTCTGGAAATATCCGGTCAGAGGCTTTAACTATCGCGGGAACGATCGGATTTATCCCGCCAGTATCGCCAAATTATTTTATTTGCTAGCGATGCATGAATGGCTGGAGCAAGGGATGGCATCGGCATCGAGCGAACTCGATCGAGCAGTGCGGGATATGATAATTGACTCTAGCAATGATGCGACTAGTCTAGTCGTCGATACCCTCACGGGTACTACCAGCGGCCCCGAATTGTCTGCTGGGCCATTTGAATCCTGGAAATCACAGCGCAACTTCGTCAACCGCTATTATCAATCGCTGGGCTGGTCGGAACTAGACCCTGTGAATGTCAATCAAAAAACGTGGAGCGATGGCCCCTACGGACGGGAACGGGCTTTCGTCGGTGAAATGCGGGAAAACCGGAACATGGTGACGACAGATGCCGTGGCGAGACTGATGCATAGTATTGTCGGGGGTGCTGCTGTCAGCGGCGATCGATCGAGTCAGATGATGCAACTCCTCCACCGCGATCTAAAGCTAGCTCAAGCCACACCCGATCCGGGCGAAGAGAACCAGGTAAATGGCTTTCTCGGCGCAGGTTTGCCAGCAGAAAGTCAAATTTGGTCGAAAGCTGGCTGGACGTCTCAGGTACGTCATGATGCGGCGTATATCGAACTCGCGGACAAGCAACCATATTTACTGATTGTATTTACCGAAGGCGCAGCCAATAGTCAAAATCGTCAGATCTTGCCATTTATTGCCGATCGATTTGTGACGGCAATGTCGCAGATGCAAGCTGAGTAAGCTTGAAGCTATCTTCAATTAGGCTATTGTATCTCGACGATCGTCTAGCCAATTCTTTAAGCGAAACAGGGACTTGTGTAACATCTCAATGTCCTCGGAACTCCATTCGGCAAAGATGAGCTGGGCATCAGGCTCGATGCAGGCGATCGCTTGTTGGTGTGCAGCCAAACCTGCGGCTGTAATCGAGTGAAATTTTACGCGTTTATCTTCCTGACTAACTTGGAACTCCAAATAGCCCTTTTCCAATAAATGCTGCACCGTTTTACTCATCGCAGGTTGATTTGCCTGAAATGCTGAGGCCAGTTGCGTGATGGTGTAACGCTGCTGTGGGTCGCGGCTAAAGCGGTTTAGCATCGTAAATTGTGGCAATGGCAAGTTGCTCTCATTCATCAATCGATCGAATCGGGTGGTCATTAACTGGTTTGCCACCCCAATCCAAATCAAAATTTGCCTGAGTTTTTCGGGTTCGTGACAATTCATAGCTGTTTAGCGATTTCGCAAGACGAAGGCTTCGCCAACGATAAACCTGGCAAATGTCTACAGGGTAAAGGATTTACCTGTCTATCATATCCCAATCGCCCCAATCTTCAGCAATTCCAAATTCAAAATATTTTACCGATTCTCCACCACCGATCGATCGTTTCTGGTGGGGTTGGGCAGGTTGGTTTAACACTTATTGGTACAAATCAAGGCTTCCTAGCATAAACCTGCCCCTACAAGATGTCTAAATAAGTTTGAATTTGGAATTGCTGCCCAATCTTAGCACGCGCAGGCCGGGGATCTGCTTGACAACATTCCTAAGAATGTTAATATATTCTTAGGAATGTTTATGAAGTTTTATGATATCCCCCCAAAAGTCTTTGTATACGATCGCTGGCTGGTTGCTAGTTGCTGAAAGTCTGCTGATTTTTGTCCCGCTCTCGGTGTTGGGCAGTGCAATTAGCTGGCCGAAAAGTTTGAGCTATCCAGCGGATAAAATTCTACCGCTATTGGTCGAAAATAGTTCAGCCGTGAGGTTTGGCTATCTCGTTTATTTGGTTTACTCGATGCTGTTTTGGGTTGTTGCCAATTTGACGATTCGGGTGCTGAGTAATAATGATGAAACCGATTCAGTTTGGCTGCGCATCGCGAATGGGTTTGGCATTGCTTCGACTGCCGCTCGTTGTCTGGGGATTATGCGGTGGCTAGTGGCAATGCCTGCGCTAGCGACACTTTACACCGATCCAAATATATCTAGTGGCACTCGCGAATCGATCGCAGTCGTCTATCGCGCGCTCAATGACTATGCGGGGTCGGTAGGTGAAGTCTTGGGGGTGAGCTTATTTGCAGGACTGTGGCTGGCGATCGTGTCGTTAAGAATTTTGCAAACTAGAGTATTACCTCGCTGGTTGGGATTTTTGGGGCTGGTGTCAGCAACTTTACTGGGCATTCAATTAGCCAGGTTATTCGGGGTAGATTTAGGCGCGTTTATCTCAATCTCAGTGAGTGTCTTACAACTATGGTTTTTGGCAATGGGAATCGTACTCATCATGAAGGCTTCAAAAGTCGATTATCTCCGGTAGGCTCCGCCAGGGATTGAGTTTGGGCTGGGAGAGATCGCCGACCCCGTGGCATACTTGGATCTAGTCGATCGATTCTGTTAGAAACTAAACTATGTCTTCTGTTCCCAACCTTCAAACCTGTACTTTTGAAACCGTTTGTGTCGATGGTTATGGGGAGATTGTTGATCGACAAACAGGAATGGCTGAATATTTTACTGTCAGTTTGAGTGAAGGCGTCGCGTTGGATCTGGTAGCAATTCCTGGCGGTGAATTTATGATGGGTGACGATCGACATCATCCCGACGAACGGCCAGTGCATCGAGTTACGGTACCATCATTTTTCATGAGTAAATATCCGATTACTCAGGCGCAATATCGATCGCTAATGGGCGCAGATGCTGGATTTGGGCTAGGTGCAGATTATCCGATCGAGCGGGTTAGTTGGGATGAGGCGATCAAGTTTTGCACCCAATTGTCTCAACAAACTGGCGATCATTATACTTTGCCCAGTGAAGCACAGTGGGAATATGCTTGCCGTGCGGGAACGCAGACAGCCTTTCATTTTGGGGAGACGATTACCACTGAGGTAGTTAATTACAACGGCGATTTTCCC
This sequence comes from Chamaesiphon sp. OTE_75_metabat_556, assembly GCF_031378165.1. Lineage (NCBI taxonomy): Bacteria > Bacillati > Cyanobacteriota > Cyanophyceae > Gomontiellales > Chamaesiphonaceae > Chamaesiphon > Chamaesiphon sp. OTE_75_metabat_556. The sequence goes on along the minus strand of NZ_JANNDR010000248.1, from coordinate 8,552 downwards.
TATGCTGGCGCACCGACAGGTGAAAACAGAGAACGAGCTACGCCTGTTGGCAGCTTTCCCCCCAATCAGTTTGGATTGTATGACATGCATGGCAATGTCTGGGAATGGTGTTTGGATGAGTATCGACCGAGTTATCAGAATGCACCATTCGATGGCAGTGTGTGGAGGACTAGCGACGCGCCCAGCGATCCCAAGCGGGTGATGCGCGGCGGGGCTTGGGACTACGTCGCGCGAGGCTGTCGGAGTGCCGTCCGGGGGAGCTTGGCTCCGAGCAGTCGCGTGGCGGGCTGTGGACTCAGAGTAGTTTTGGCGCGCTAAAAATTTAGTTGTAGTAGTCAGTATTTGCTCGTTTCCAAATGACGTTATACTGGTGTCGATCGCCAACCGACATACCTCAATCCCTACTGGTAGTAAGCTAGACAATATGTCGGATCTGTGCATAATAATCGACGATGGTAAGTATTAGTAACATCAGAATTGTCGAGGAGAAAATACTGATGGAATTAGATCGTGCTGAGGCGATCGTCAAGGAACTCCTAGCCCCAAAATATCTCAATCCACCTCAAGAACTGGTATTTAGAGCTGCTTGGCAAGGTCAGTCTTATCGCCATCTGGCCGAAATAGCCGGATACGATCGAACCTACATCAAAGGAGTAGGTGCTCAACTGTGGCGGATGTTATCGATCGCCACCCAAAGCAAAGTCTCCAAAGTTAATTTTCGTCAAGTCATTGAAGCGGTGGCAGCCAGGATCGACGAGCGGTTGGGAGTAGAGCCGCAACTCAGTCGGCCGGTAATTGACTGGAGCGAAGCGATGGACATTTCGACCTTTTATGGGCGCGAATTAGAGCGCAGTCAATTAGAGCGTTGGATTACCAGAGATCGGTGCCGCTTAGTAGCGATTTTGGGCATGGGCGGCATGGGCAAAACGACGATCGCTGTCGAGTTGGTGCAACAGTTACAAGCGCAAATTCAGCTCGATCCCACCGATCCGACAGCACAGCCCGATCCCGATCCCGATCCCGATCGATTTTGTTGTATCTTGTGGCGGAGTTTGCTCAATGCCCCACCACTGAAAGAATTACTGCCAGAGCTAATTCGGATGGTTACGATCTCGCCAGGATTGGCACTGAGTCGGGAGCGTTCGGCGACACTCCTGCTCACCGAACGTCGCGGCGAGCGGAGAATGCGACAATTGGAACTCATGCCCAAGACGGTAGCCGGACAACTCGAATTGTTATTAGAAATCTGTCAGCAATATCGCTGTCTGATCGTCCTCGATAATTGCGAATCGATCTTTCAGGCAGGGGCGCAAGTCGGACAGTATCGCGCCGGATATGCTGACTATGGCGATCTGTTTAGTACATTAGGGCGGACGAATCATCAGAGTTGTCTGCTGCTCACCAGTCGAGAAAAACCGACAGAAATCAGCCAATTAGAAGGCGTTAATGCCAAAGTCAGAACCTTAATTTTGCCGGGATTGGATGCAGTCGCCGGACAACGGATTTTTGCCGATCGCGGCTGCGAACCGATTTCCCCAGCAGAATGGGTGGAAATCGATCGCTATTGCGGCGGCAATCCGCTGGCATTTCAACTGATTGCGGCAGCAGTCCAAGAAGTCGCCGACGGGGATGTAAGTGAAATTTTCCCCTATTTACGATCGAGCAATTTGGGGTTTGCAGATATTCAGATTTTGCTCGAACAGCAGTGGGATCGCTTAACTGCTGAGGAACAACAGGTGATGTACTGGCTGGCGATCGGTCGGGAACCTATGTCGATCTTGGATTTGGAAGGATCGCTGCATCCGGCTTGGAATCATCCCGGCAACGATCGATCGAGATCGTCAGCAGCTCAACCGCGCGCGCGGCACTCATCTTTACTGACGGTCTTACAGTCCTTACGCCGGAGAAGTATTATCGCCAATCTACCCGGACAGATCGATCGCACTCAGCGACACTGGTCGCTCCAACCGATGGTGATGGAATACGTCACGGGGCGATTTGTCAGTAGCATCTGTACTGAAATCGAGCGACAGCAACCGTTCTTACTCGATATGCAGCCGATCGCCCAAGCCACTGCCAAAGAGTATCTCCGACAGGCACAACTGCGGACGATCATCCGACCGACGATCGATAAACTTCGCACCAGTATTGGTAATTCCCACCAAATCGGCGGGCGGTTGCGGCAGATTTTGGCCGATTGGCGAGTTACCCGCCCACTCCAGCCAGGATACCTCGCTGGCAATATTCTCAATTTACTGAACTATCTCAAGCTCGATTTGACCGATCTTGATTGCTCGGAGTTGGTCGTTTGGCAGGCATACTTAGTCGATGCCAACCTGGTACGAGTCAACTTTACCAATGCCCAGATGCGCGATTGCGCTTTTACACAGACGTTTAGTAGCATTTTGGCGATCGCTTATAGTCCCGATGGCCAGATCCTCGCAGCTAGCGATAGCAGTGGCGAAATTCGGCTGTGGTCGGTGCCAGATGGGCAATGTTTGCTGACTTGTTCGGGACATACCAATTGGGTGCGGGCGATCGAGTTTAGTCCCGATGGTCGGTATCTGGCTAGTTCTAGCGACGATCGGACAATTAGACTCTGGGATTTGCAAGATGGCACTTGTTTGCAAATCCTCGGCGAGGGTATTCATAGTTTGGGCTTGAGTTTTAGTCCCGATGGTGGCTATCTCGCCAGTGGGAGCACGGATAATCTCATCTACTACTGGCATCTCAAAACCGGATGCTGCGAACGGCAATTTGTCGGACATCAAAACTGGTCGATGGATGTCTGTTTTCACCCCCACGGACACAAATTAGCTAGCGGTAGCGCGGATGGCACTGTCATGGTCTGGGATGTGGCGACAGGTGGCTGCGATCGCATCTGGCAGGAGCATGAAAACTGGGTGACAACGCTCGATTATAGTCTCGATGGTAAAACCATCCTCAGCGGCAGTCTCGATGGCAGTCTGCGCCTGTGGGATACCTCTGAGTCGATCGATTCGGCCTGTCGGTTGACGATCTCCGAACATGGCGATGAGATTTGGTCGGCTGTGTTTAGCCCAGATGGTACGCAAATTGCCAGTGCGGGTGTCGGTGGTTTGTTGCGGATTTGGCGCGCGAGTGATGGTTGCTGCCTGCATAACTTAGAAGGACATAGCGATCGGTTGTGGGCGGTAGCTTTTCATCCCCACGGCTACCAAATTGCCAGCGGTGGCGAAGATCGGACGATTCGAGTGTGGCAAGTGAGTGATGGTAAATGCTTGCAGGCACTCAATGGTTATACCAATTGGTTTCGATCGATTGCCTGGAGTCCAGATAACCAACAGTTGATTACGGCCAGTCGCGATGCCCAGATTCGCGTGTGGTGTGCGACCGAACAAATCTGTCTCCACCAACTAGCCGGACATACCAAATCGACCACCATTGTGGCCTACGATCCGCAAGGCGAGACTTTTGCCAGCGGTAGCAACGACCGCACGATTAGAATTTGGGATGCCCACACTTTGGCTTGCAGCCAGATTCTGCGCGGACATCCCGGCGAAATTTTAGCCCTAGTTTACAGTCCTGACGGTCGGTATGTGGTGAGTGCTGGCAGTGATCGCAGTATCCGGATTTGGGATACTCAGAGCTGGTGCTGCTTGCAGATTCGCATGGGGCATACCGATCGGATTGGCAGTTTGGCTTATCATCCCAGTCGCGATCTGATTGCTAGTGCCAGCGAGGATCTCACCGTCCGGCTCTGGAATCTCCACGACGATACGCCCTTAGGAATTCTCTCCCATACCAATCGCGCGATCGCCCTAGCCTTCGATCCTGGTGGTACGATCCTCGCTAGTGGTGGTATGGATAGTAAAATTTTGCTCTGGAATATCGATACCGGCCAACTTTGCCATCAATTGACCGGACATACTGGCTGGATTTTATCGCTAGCATATAGTCCCGATGGTAAGTGGCTCTATAGTGGTGCTTCTGATTTCACCATCAAAATCTGGTCGCTGGAAACCGGATTGTGTGTCGATACCTTCGCCGGACACCACGGCTGGGTCTGGTCGGTGGCGGTTAGTCGCTGCGGTCGGTTTTTGGCTAGTGCCAGTGAAGATGAAACCATTCGGTGCTGGGATGTGGCTGATGGTCGCATCCTCTCGACTTACCGCGCCCAACGTCCCTATGAAGGTATGAGCATCGCTGGGATTGAAGGCTTGACCAAGGCTCAGATGAATACGCTCAAATCATTGGGAGCGATTTAGGGGGTAAAGGGTAGATCGTAGGGTGCATTTCGTTGGAAAATATAACTAAAAATAGTCAAACTGGACTGTTCCGAGTGGTATAAATTTTGCATGGCAATCGCTTACAAAAGCGATCGCTGTAAGCTTGTTTCGATCTACAACATCAATGTAAATTAGAGCTGATTGGTATTGTTTGGATGGTTGTCAAAATTCAGTACCACCCGATCGAGCGACCGGTCACGATCTAAACCCTCTCATCTGGCTATAAATCCCTATGGTAAATGTGGTCGTAGAGTCTTCAAGCACGATCAATGGAGATCGATCCACCGACCCAATTATTGCCGCGATCGATATTGGCACCAACTCGGTACATATGGTTGTCGTGCGGATCGTTGCCAGCCTACCCGCATTTAGTATCATCGCCCGCGAGAAAGAAACAGTCCGCTTGGGAGATCGCGACCCCCTCACCGGCAATCTCACCCCAGCCGCGATCGATCGCGCCAAAGGCGCGCTCAAACGCTGTCAGGAAGTCGCCAAAAGCCTTAACGTCAGCCAGATCTTGGCTGTAGCGACCAGTGCCGTCCGCGAAGCCCCCAACGGACATGAATTCGTCCGCGAGATCGAGACCGAATTAGGTTTGGCGGTGAATATCATTTCGGGACAAGAGGAAGCACGGCGGATTTATCTAGGCGTCTTATCGGGGGTCGAGTTCAATAATACCCCCCATCTGATGATCGATATTGGTGGCGGCTCGACGGAATTAATTTTGGGCGATAGCCACGAACCGCGCACCCTCAGTAGTACCAAAATCGGTGCCGTGCGGCTAACAGCCGAATTTATCCCGACTAATCCCATTAACGATCGCTCTTTAAGCTACTTGCAAGCCTTCGTGCGGGGACAATTGGAACGCCCGATCGATGAAATCAAAGCCAATCTCCGACTTGGTGAAACTCCCAAAATGGTCGGTACAGCGGGAACGATCGAAACGATCGCCGCCGTCCTCAATCTAGACAAAAATGGCCATGTTCCCGATCGGATTCATGGCTTCAAGATCCAGATTGCCGAATTGCGCAATCTCATCAATCGGCTGCGGCGGATGACAGTTGCCGAGCGGATCTCGATCGAAGGAATATCCGATCGTCGTGCCGAAATTATCGTCGCTGGCGCGGTCGTGCTCCAAGAGGCGATGACGATGCTGGGAATGCAATCGCTATCTGTGTGCGAACGCAGCCTCCGCGAGGGGGTAATTGTCGATTGGATGCTCACCCAAGGTTTGATTGAAGATCGCCTGAAGTATCAAGGTTCGATCCGCGAGCGCAGTACGCTCAAAATCGCTGGCAAATATGGTGTCGATCTCCCTCACTCCGAGCGCGTCGCCGAGCTAGCATTGAGTCTATTCGACCAAACCTTCGGACAGTTACACACCTGGGACAAGTCAATTCGCAATTTACTCTGGAGCGCAGCCATCCTCCACAATAGTGGTCACTTTGTCAGTCACGACGCTCATCACAAGCATTCTTACTATCTGATTCGGTACGGGGAGCTGCTCGGATATACCGAAGCCGAAATCGACGTCATTGCCAACATCGCCCGCTACCATCGCAAAAGCGCGCCGAAGAAGAAACATCAGAATTTACAAAACCTGACCAAAGAGCAAAAATCGATCGTCTCGCAACTCAGTGCGATTTTACGGGTCGCCGTTGCTCTCGACAGACGCAGAATTGGCGCGATTAAAGATGTCTGCCTCAATTGCGATCTGACCACTCGTGAATGCCATCTGACATTTTTCCCCACCGATCCTTTAGATGCCTGCGTCCTCGAATGTTGGAGCTTGGATTATAAGAAGCCAATTTTTGAAACTGAGTTCGATCTCAAGTTATCGACAAATCGAGGCTAGTAATCTTGTGGAGAGTTGGGAAAATGGGATGTTATTCTAACTTTCGCCGATCGCCCCATTCGCTCGTAAAGTATTGTAAAGTAAATTAATAATAGATTAATTTCGATCGATCGAGACAACCGCAAAATCGGCTCTGGTTAATGCCGCTCTCTTGCTTGTCCTTGCATCGATTAAACTGACTTTAGTAGCACATGCCTTCGTCAAAAATGATATTACGTCGCCTGCTCGGATCTGCAATTGCCATCATCTTAAGTATATCCGTGTGGTCGATCGCCCCAGCCGCGCAAGCTTTTGATAATCCCGATCTCCTGCCCACCGAACAAACCCCCATCATCGATCTGGCGAAAACCTTCACCCCGATTCAAGAAGAAAACCTTGTCAAAGAGATCGACAAATTTGAAGCTGACACTGGCTGGAAACTGAGAATCCTGACACAATACGATCGTACCCCTGGACGTGCAGTCCGCAAATATTGGAACCTAGATGAGAAAAGCGTCCTAGTTGTTTCCGATTCTCGCGGTGGGAATACGCTCAATTTTCGCGTCGGTGATGATGTCTATAAATTGATGCCCAGAACTTTCTGGATCGAGCTGCAAACTAGATTTGGGAACATGTATTACGTGCGTGAAAATGGCGAAGATAGTGCCATCACCGACTCCCTCGAAGCAGTCAAAACCTGCTTGGTTAGAGGCGGCTGTAACGTCGTCCCAGGTCTACCAAAAGAGCAGTGGATATTGACTCTAACCAGTTCAATTATCGGTGGGGTGATCTGTGGTTTTGCCGGACAATATCGCAAGCCTGGTGAAGGTTTTGCTTGGCAATGGGCATTGATTTTTTCACCACTATGGGGGATTTTATTTCTCGCTTTTGGTGTCGCACCAGTAATCACGAGGACTTCAGAGTGGCTACCTCTATTTCGTAATTGTGCGGGATTTGCGATCGGTGTATTAGTAGCTTTCCTCGCACCAATTATCGGTCAATCCAATCCCTCCGAAGAACTGTAAGACATACCAAATTCCCATCAAAAGGGGTAGGGGCAATTTAGGAATTGCCCCTACCCCTTTTGCGTGGCATACGGACATACTAAGTATCCATGAAGATATTCGTTAATTATTCGGAGTTAGAAACACTACCCGTCGTGTTACCGTAGGAAAATAGGCTGTTCTCGTCGTGTTCGTTTCCCCCGATGCCCATTCCGCCATTTAATGAGCTTGGTTATCTACCACCAGGGATATATGAAGTATCATGGATGGAAATGATGGATAGATTCGCTACTAATCCCCAGAGGTTAAGATTGGCAACGGGTTTAGCTGCTGCCTCGCGTAAACTAGCCATCGCAGGTTGTAGGCGAATTCTAATTGGTGGTAGTTTCGTAACCGATAAAGAACATCCCAATGATTTTGACGGCTGGTATGAAAGCTTCGGACTAAATCTAGATATTCTTGATTCGCTATTTTTGGAAGATGTGGAATCTCAGATGGAAGTATTTGGCGGAACCTTATTCGATCCACCTAGCTACGAAGGTTTTTTTCAAACAGATCGCCAGGGAAGACCAAAAGGCGTAATCGTGCTAGATCCGCAAGAAGTGATAATACAGCTAGGAAAGCCGTCATGATTGAAAACGAACTTCAGTACCAAACTACGCTCGCTAAACTGAAAGAATTTGAGCAGCAACTAGCAGCTCTCGATCCCCAAGATCCTAACCTCCACCCTCGGCAGATTATCGGTTGGCGGAATAGTTTTAATTTGACTATCCGCCAACTCAAGCAAGAGATAACAGAATACGAGCAGCTTTTACAAAATACGAAAGGTGATAACTTGAATGAATCTCAACAATTTATCTATCCTTTTACTAACAACAAAACTGATACAAAACAACTTAGCTTTAAGAGAATAAACTTCATATCAAGAAGTTTTATCCTGATTCAGGCTGCTTTAATTCGTGCGAACTTGAGTGGTAATAATAAACTAATTGGTGTTGATTTAAGACATGCCGATCTGAGGCATTCAAATCTAAATAATGCCGATCTGAGACATTCAGATTTAAGTAATGCCAATTTGAGTGGTGCCGATCTAAGTGGTGCTGATTTAAGTAATGCCAATTTGAGTGGTGCTGATTTGAGTGGTGCTGATTTGAGTAAAGCTAATCTGCGTTGTGCTAATTTAAGTAATGTTGATTTAAGTGGTATCAATCTGAGTAGTGCTAATCTGAATTGTGCTGATTTAAGTGGTTATGATTTGATGAATGCTAATTTAAGTGGTACCAACCTAATTAGTGTCAATCTGAGTGGTGCTAATCTGAGTGGTGCTAATCTGAATGGTGCTGACTTAACTGGTGCTGACTTAACTGATGCGTACCTGATTGGTACCACTTTAATTAATGCTCACTTGAGTGGTTCCAATTTAGTTGGTGCCCATCTGAGTAAAGC
>NZ_JANNDR010000147.1:0-3791 GCF_031378165.1 Chamaesiphon sp. OTE_75_metabat_556 | reverse complement strand
GATTTTTTCAAGATATTGTAAGCCTGACCAAATATCTGCTCTTTGAGGACTGGCAATCACTGATTGACTTCATGCTTGATGGCTTTACACCTAAGCAAGCCACCAACTCCTCCTGATTTTTTTGAATTTGGAATTGCTGCTGATGCACCGAGTGATAATCTGCGGTCTAGTTTTGTGTTGTGGCAGGAGAAAGTAATCCCGCAGTTTGCAGTGGAGATAGTATCTAAAAGCGCTGGAGGGGAGAAAACTAAGAAGTTCGAGATATATCAATCAGTGGGAATTTTGTACTATTTAGTTTATTCCCCTCTGTTGAAAAGAAAAGCCAAGTTTCAACTGTACAAGTTGATTGAGGGTAAGTATGTGTTGCAAAGTGCTGGCCAGCAACCATATTGGATGCCTGAAATTGGTCTAGCGATCGGAGCAGAGAAACAAGTTTATGGTAGTACTGAGCGGGAATGGCTTTATTGGTACGATGAGAATGATGTGAGATATCCTACTCCAGTGGAAAGAGCGGAGATGCAGGCCAGAAGAGCAGATGCTGAAGCTCAGAAGGCCAAGCTTGAGAGTCAGAGGGCTGAAAGTGAGGCTCAGCGGGCAGATGCTGAAGCTCAGCGGGCTGAAAGTGAGCTAGCGGCAAGGGTTGTTGCTGAGCAGAGAGTTAGTGAGTTATTGGAGAAAATGCAGAAACTGGGAATAGACCCAGACGCGATCGATTAAAGAATCACAGCAATTCCAACTCCCAAAAAGCTGAAAGCCCCAAGTTGTAATGGATGTACCGGAGCTAATCTTCATAATTCCAAGGGATGCCATCGCTTATGAATGCGTTTTGGACTAAAATCTAGTATTTATAGTACTTGCGCCTATTAGGATAAAAACTTTATGACTGCTGGCGATATCATTCCTCAATTTGGTGCCGTGAATTTGGCCAATACGTCTCTTCCTAAAATGGGCTTAGTGCAGCCAAATGGCAAAATTAATTGTTGCCGACCAAAATTCTTTAGCCAGATACAATGTAGATGGCTCGATCGACAGTAGTTTTGGTACAAATGGCCAGGTTTTACTGAGTAGCCTCACGTTTGCTCCTATCAACACAGTAACAGCCTTGGCCAGTCAACCTGATGGCAGTATCATAGCCTTACGGTAGCTGAATTTCTGGCTCGATATCTTGGATTACTTGCACATCGTAGTCGATCGGCGGTGGAGAACGATTGCCGAAGGCAGGCTACGCCAACGAGATTAAGGTCATACACCCCAAACCGATTCACATGCTGCGTTCAGTATCGACACCCAGAACATCCAGCTCTGTGGACAACAGCTCAACATCGACTCAGCAAGAAAGTGGTGCGAAGGAGGAGGATTGAAATAATGAATAATCCCTGTCTAATTTACCTCTGAAGGGAGAGGCTTTATACCGATTCTTCTGGTAGAGCTAAAATATAGTTTGAGATATGCCACCTCATACTTATCCAGAGAGGTTCGATGATTGCTCTAGCTGGTATTACCATTCAAGACAAGATTTACGAAAGTGCGAATTCTCTGGTGTATCGGGGCATTACAGACGATAGGCTAGCGATCGTCATCAAGATGCTCAAGCAAGATTATCCCTCTCCTCAAGAACTGACTCGCTACCGACAAGAATATCAGATCTCCCACTCTCTCAACCTGGAAGGAGTCGTCAAGGCATATCGCCAGCAGGACTATCAACGCACGCTCGTCATTCTTTTAGAAGACTTTTGGGGAGAGTCCTTAGAGCGGTGGATGGTATCGCACCCAGAGACTTTCTGCCCCATGCCCTTAGCCACTTTTCTCGGTCTTGCGATAAAACTCACAGACATTCTGGGCAGAATTCATGCAGCCAATATCATTCATAAGGACATCAACCCTAGCAACATCGTCCTCAATCAGAATACTGGCGTTGTCAAAATTATCGACTTCGGGATTGCTACCCAATTTAATCGCACGAATCCGACGTTCAAAAGCCCTCATGTTTTAGAAGGGACACTTGCCTACCTGTCTCCAGAGCAAACAGGGCGGATGAACCGATCGATCGATTATCGTACCGATTTTTACTCGCTCGGTGTCACGTTTTACGAACTGCTAACCGGACATCTGCCGTTTCCCACCACAGATCTGCTGGAGCTAGTCCATTGTCATATTGCCAAACAACCTGTGTCGCCGCACGAACTGAATGCAGCGATCCCCGAACCTATTTCCGAGATCGTGCTGAAACTGATGGCGAAAAATGCGGAGGATCGCTATCAGAGTGGTTGGGGGATTAAAGCAGATTTAGAATATTGCGCTCGCCAATTAGCAGAAATCGGTCGTATCGATCGGATTCAATTAGCACTTCAAGATGTTGTCGATCGATTTCAAATCCCGCAAAAATTGTATGGACGGGATAAAGAAGTTGCCCTGTTACTGAAAGCTTTTGACCGCGTAGTGTGTCCAGCCGACAACAATTCAGAACCAAGATTCAAAGTGGAAATGATGCTGGTGTCTGGCTATGCTGGTATTGGCAAATCAGCGTTAGTGCAAGAACTCTACCAACCCATTACGGCAAAGCGTGGCTATTTTATAGCGGGTAAATTCGACCAATTTGGGTGCAATATTCCCTACAGTGCGATCGCGGATGCTCTCAAAAAATTGGTGCAACAACTGCTTGGCGAACCAAACGATCGAGTACAGCAATGGCGAGATCGACTACTCGCAGCTTTGGGTAGTAACGGACAAATCATCATTGATATCATCCCTGAAGTTGAATCGATCGTGGGCAAGCAGCCGCCTGTAGCATACGTTGGAGCTACTGAAGCGCAAAACCGCTTTCATCGAGTTTTTGGGCAGTTTTTACGGGTGTTTTGCGCCAAGGAACATCCTCTGACGATCTTCTTAGACGATCTACAGTGGATTGACTCAGCAACCCTTAATTTAATCGAGCTGATGCTGCTGGATGAGCAAGCCCAATCCCTGTTTTTAATTGGAGCCTATCGAGATAATGAAGTCACTCATACCTATCCATTGGTATTAACACTAGAAAGACTGCGACAACAGGGGGTAGTGATTCAGGAGATCGTACTAGCACCCTTAACACTGGAGCCGTTGAGTCAGTGGATTGCCGAGATGCTACACCAACATACTGACACCGTTCGTTCTCTAGCTGAATTAGTACTGCGTAAAACTGAGGGCAATCCTTTTTTTGTCAATGAATTTTTGAGATTGCTGTATGGCGAAAATTTATTGACTTTTGAGCCATCTCAATCCTCTTTTGGTAAGGGGGGAAGTAAAGAAGGGTGGCAGTGGAATATTACTCAAATTCAAGCTCAAAATATCACCGATAATGTGGTGGAATTGATGCTGTTTCAGTTAAAAAAGCTGCCAGAGGCTACACAACAAATGCTGCGATTAGCAGCTTGTATCGGGGCTAATTTTAATCTAGATACATTATCGATCGTTGGCGACAGTTCTCCTCAAACAGTTTTCCTGGATTTACAAGTAGCAATCGAAGCTGGATTAATTCAACCCTTATCTGAATTAGATGAGGACTTATTAATTCAAGAGTACAAGTTCTCACACGATCGCGTGCAACAAGCTGCCTATACCTTAATTGAGGAGGAACAACTACAAGCTGTTCACTTGCAAATTGGTTATCTCTTGCTAAAAAGTAACGATCCTGAAACCAGCTCAAATAACTTGTTTGAGCTAGTCGATCAACTTAATCTAGGTCGTAACTTAGTCACGAATCAACAGAAGCGAGATGAAATAGCCAAGTTAAATTTGATTGCAGGACAGAAATC